>NZ_JBFLUG010000420.1:0-1116 GCF_041008525.1 Parafrankia sp. FMc2
CGACACTCGGCGGTGATCTTCGCGACGCGGGTGTGGACGGCGGCCTCGTCGGGGTAGTACCGGGTGCCGAGATTACGGTGCAGTATGACCAGCGCGGCCCGCGCCTTGTCGATCTGCGTGGCCCGGCCGGCGGCGGACGCGGCCGCGCGCCGCGCCGAGTGCGAGAACACGGTGCGGACCTCGAACGGCGGGTCGGTGGTCTTCGGGCCGCGCAGGGTCGTGGTCCCCTCGACGACCCGGTGCACGTCACGCTGGTGGAACAGCTTGTCCTTCTCGCGCCGTGGTGCCCAGTCGACGATCGTGGCGGTGGCCGGGTCGTGCGCGGCGAGCTCGGCCAGCCCGACGATGGTCCGCGGGGCCGGGGCGACGAAGGCCGCGCCGGCGGCGGCGATCGCGGTCAGGTTCGTGTACGAGACCAGCTTGCTGTCACCGACCATCAGGAACCGGCCCTCGCCGGCGAGTTCGCGCAGGGCGCGCAGCGCCCCCTCGACCTGGGCGATCTCGGCGGCGCCGCCGTCGTAGACGCGGGTCAGCGGCGTCACCGCGCCGTCGCCGCAGGTCGCGAACCCGGCCTGGGTCTGTTTCAGGTCCCAGCGGTGGTCCTTCGGCCGGCCCGGTTTCGGGGTGACGTAGTCGGGATCGGCCCCGTCGTAGGCGCCGTACACGGACATGCTGGTCAGGTCCCAGCTGAACCGGGACACGTCCACGCCGAACACAAGCGATCGCGGTCGCGGCGATCGAGCCGACGACGGCGTCGGCCTGCTCGGCGAGCGCCTCCAGCGCCCGGCCGCACCGGTCGTCGTTGAGCGCGTCCGGCTCGATCCCGAAGATCTCCAGAACCGCCCACTTCTCGGCCCAGTTCTGGACCTTGACCAGTGGGGCCGGGCAGGTAAGCCGGTTCGCGACCAGCATCGCGATGACCTGGCCGTGGGTGTAGCGGGCCTTGTTCTCCTGGATCGGGCAGAGCCGGTCGATCACGGCGATCAGGTCGAGGCGGACCAGCAGGTCACGCACCACGGGCAGCGAGCCGAGGAACTTCTCCAGGCTCGGGGACCCGTAGCCCAGTTCGGCGGCCGCCAGCACGCTGCGTGCCGTGCCAGACCGGACGCACTACGC
>NZ_JBFLUG010000421.1:0-1115 GCF_041008525.1 Parafrankia sp. FMc2
CGCCTACCCCGGGCGACGCCGCGCCACCGCCGACCGCCAGCCCGTCTACCGGCCCGGTCTCGCCCACCCCCACGGCCGTGCCGCCGACCACGCCGGCCGCGCCGTCTACGCACCCGTCCGTCCCGGCCCCGCCCCGGGCTCCAGGGGTGACGTTCCCGTCCGGCGGCTACCTCGGAATGGGAGCGGTCGCGTTGCTGGTCGTCGCGCTGTTCTCCGTGCGGCTGTGGCGGCGTCGGCACTACGTGCCCGGCAGCGGTGTGCGCGACGATCTGGACGAACCGCCGGTCATCCGCCAGCTTGCCGTCGCCTACAACGCAGCCACCGCCAAACGTGACGCCGACGGCGAGCTGGTCGTCGTGCGTCCGCCCGGCGACCCGCACATCACCGGACGCCGCCATGCGGCAGCCACTGCCACCGCCCACGCCGTCCCACCCGGCACCCGGGTCGTGGGCACGACCGGCAATGGCCAGCCTCTCGCGCTCGACCTGGCCGCCACCCGCGGCCTGGGGCTGATCGGACCCGGCGCGGACGCCGCGATCCGCGCCCTGCTCATCGCACTACTCGCCGACCGTCACCAGCCCGACGCCGCCCCCGTCCAGGTCCTGCTCCCGGCGGCCGACGTGCGGCGGCTGCTGGGCGAAGACACCACCGCCGCCCCGCCGCAGCGGCTGCATGTCGTCGCCGACCTGGCCACGCTGCTGGACCGGCTGGAAGCCGACGTCGTCACCCGGGCGCGACGGGCCGCGGCAGGGGAGGACCCGAGCCGGTCGACCCTGGTCGTCATCGCCGCCCCCGACCAGACCTCCGACCGCCGCCTCCAGGCCGTCCTCGACAACGGCTCCCCGCTCGGCGTTGTCGGCATCCTCTACGGGCAGTGGCGGCCTGGGGCGACCGCCCGGGTCCGGCCCGATGGCGTCGTCGGCGCCGCCAGCCCCGACATCGCCGCCGCCCTGACCGGCAACCGGCTGTTCACCCTGCCCGAGGCCGCCACAACCGACCTGCTCGACCTGCTCGCCGACGCCGACGCGCCGGCCACCAACCAGGAGGAATTCAGGCGGGCAAACCCTACCCAGGGGCCTTACACACATCTTAACCTTCCCATACAACCAACCACG
>NZ_JBFLUG010000422.1:0-1111 GCF_041008525.1 Parafrankia sp. FMc2
CCTCTATTCCCCAACGACGTCCCGCGACCGTGACCAGAACGGCGAGCGGAACCGGCCGCGGGCTGTGTGTCAGGTAGAACGCCAGCTCCTTCTTCTCCCCACGGGAACGGCGGACCAGAACCTGCAGGGCCCGGTTCTCCGGTCCAGCGAGATCCGTGGTGTCGACCAGCGCCCAGTCATACAACCGAGGGCCTTTCGCGCCATCCGCGCTGGAATACGTCTCCCAGGCTCCGGCGGGAACCAGCCCGGCGAGGGTGTCGACCCGCCGCCGGCCGACCGCGGTCGTCACCATGGTGTCGCACGCGACTGCCAGCACGTAGCCGACCCGGTGCTCCTCCAACCAGTCCCGCAGCTCCGCGTCCGCGCCGTACACCTCGTCACCGGCGACCCAGCCCAGCTCCCGGTGGGACAGCCAGAACCGGCGGACCATGTCCAAGGCCAGCAGCGGCTTCGTCGCGAACCCCCGCCGCCGGGGCACCCCCGCCTCGGCGCACCGGTCCCGGTCCTCGGTCCAGCTCGCGGGAAGGTAAAGCTCCCGGTCGACCAGCGCCCGCCCCCGCCCGGAGACATAGGCGGCGAACACCCCGATCTGACAGTTCTCGATCCGGCCCGCCGTGCCCGAGTACTGCCGCTGCACCCCCGCCGAGAGAGTTCCCTTCTTCACGAACCCCGTCTCGTCGACCACGAGGACACCACCCGGCTCGGCCAGGTTCTCGATCACATACGACGCGACGACGTCCCGCACCCGATCGGCGTTCCACACATACCCGTTCAAAAGCCGCTGCATCTTCTGCGGACCCGCCTGACCGGTGAACTCCGCAAGGGTCCATCCGTTCTTCCGTTCCGTCCGAGACAACAACCCGGCCACATACGCCCGCGCCTGCAGCCGCGGCTGCTCCGATCCGAAACACGGGTCGATCCGCGCCAGCAGCTCCTCCAAACCAGCCTCCCACACCGCCACGTCCAACCCGGATACACTCCGCTCCGCGGCCACCGCGGTTTCTTTGTTGGTTCTCACAAACTACGGAGAATCACACGGTGGCCGCGCCCGTTCGGACGCCACGCCGTCGCCCACTCCAGAGACCACACGCCGACCACTGTCACTGGAGTA
>NZ_JBFLUG010000423.1:0-1094 GCF_041008525.1 Parafrankia sp. FMc2
TGGCCGTCGCAGGTCACCGCCACCGTGTCGAGGGAGGCGGTCACCTCGACGAACCGGCCGATCGCCCGCGGGTCGACGGAGTAATCGACGGTGTCGACCCGCACGTAATAGTCCCGACCCAGGCGAACACGGGAACCAAGGCCGGTCGGTGGGTCCACCGGTGGCAGCTCCAGCATCGACGCCCGGTCGGTGTCCAGCAGATCGATCGGACGGCCACCGATCGACCGCACCGTGCGGGCGTTCGCCACCGGCAGCCATTCGCTCAGCTGCGTGTTGAAATCCGCCGGCGAGACGAACCTTCGGCCAGGCAGGAACGACGTCTCGAAATATCCGTTGGCCCGTTCGACGATACCCTTGTATTCCGGGTCCCGGGGCGGTGCGAGCTTGATCTGGGTCGCCAACGTGCCCGCGAAAGCCGCCGCCGGCGCCGACACCCGACCCGTCCCACCAATCGCCGATTCCCGATCCCAGACCAGCATCTTCGTGACCTGCCCGACCCCACGGATCAGCAGCCACATCCCCGCCAGGATGTCACCAGCCTGCCGTGAGGGAATCATCGTCGCTGTCAGGAACCGGGAGAACGCCAGCGTCATCACCAGTACCGGCAACATTCTCTCCTGTCCCGGCCCCACCGGGATCCGGGTTTCCGGGAACCACAGATCGCAGTGCGCCACCTGCCCTGGCTCGTAGACCACCCGATCCACCGGGTCGATCCCGACATACTCCGGACGGATCAGCGTCAACCGCTTCTTCAACGGCGACAACGAGTACGGCCAGCCGATCCGCTGCGCGATCACCGGTGACGGCATCCGCGGCCACTCCGCCAGCAACGCCCTGATCGCTGGCTCGTACGAGTCCACCACCGACCCCCGCGGCGCCCGCTCGTACTTCGGCGGCCGGTCCGACGCCAACGCCGCCCGCACCGTGTTCCGCGCCACCCCCAACCGCCGCGCGATCTCCTTGATCGGTACACCCTCAGCCCGATGCAACCGGCGGATCTCCGCCCAGTCCTCCACCTTCAGCACCCCTCCTACCTCAGCAGGGGGTCAACTTTCGCGGCCCCCCAGGGGGTCAGTTTTCCGGAGGCTGCGACA
>NZ_JBFLUG010000424.1:0-1094 GCF_041008525.1 Parafrankia sp. FMc2
GCTAGCGGTGGTTTGTTGGATCAGGGTGGTAGATAAAGGTGCAGGCCATGGCCTGCACCAACCGCGGCGATCAGTGCTTGGAACTCATCGGGCGGTGGTCTCGCTGACCATGCGTGCCAGCAACGCTGCAGCATGATCCAGGGGGTCAGCCAGCCGCGGACCGCGCGCAGTGTCACCGGCCAGGGCGGCCGTATCGGTGGAGAGGGAGCTGTCGCACCCCCTCTCTCGCCGGTCGTGTCCACCGCCGGCGTCTTCCTGCCCGGGGGGTTTCTCGAGGGCGTGAGTACTCGCCCAGCAGAACGAGAACGCGCAGAACACGAGGGTCTGGTGGCGGCGTATCGCCAGGTCGGAACGGACCTGGAAATCGGCCCAGCCGAGTTCGTCCTTGACCTGTTTGTAGCTCTGCTCGATCCAGTTGCGGATCCCGTAGATCCGGACGAGTTCGGTGAGGTCGGCGGCCGGGTGCGGACTGTCGGCCTCGCGTGTCGAGCCGGGACGGGGCAGGTTCGTCGCCAGGTACCAGGTGCTGGTGGCGGGGAGCCGGGCCGGGTCGGTGGTGGCGATGACCAGCCGGATGACACCATCGGGGCCCCAGCAGCCCAGCCGGGCCTCGGCGGCCCACCAGGTGGCGGTGTGTCCGTCGCGGAAGGTCCGTCTGATCGCCTTCCAGGGGCCTGGTCTTCTCGGGCCGTTCCAGGAGAGCCCGCGGGCGGCGTCGAGGGGGGTGTGCGCGTCGGGGCCGTAGGCCCAGGTACCCCGGTGGGGTTTGAGCGCCATCACGAACGGCAGATCCGCCGCGAACAGCTCACCGCGGAAGGCGTCGTGGTCGCCGTAGGCGCAGTCGGCGACCACCGCGCGAAACACCACCCCGGCCACCGCAGCCCGACGGACCAGATCGACCGCGATCTGCGGCTTGGTCCGGAAACCCGGGTCGCTTTTCCCTGTCGGGAAATGCTGCGCCGGGGTGTAGGGCCGGGCGTGCAGCGGAGAGTAGACCCGTTCGTCCGCCCACAGGGTGCTCACCGTGACCACGGCGTTGTCGGTCTTGCCGTACCGGCCCAGCCACTGACGGCCCACATGGGCGGTGGCCGTGC
>NZ_JBFLUG010000425.1:0-1085 GCF_041008525.1 Parafrankia sp. FMc2
TCCTACCGCACCCGCGCCCGCCGCGAGCTCCTCACCAAGGACCGACCCAACCACAACTGATCAACCAGACGCAGGGGGTCAAGATTCAGAGACCCGCACGGGGTCGGTTTTCGGGGAGCCTTGACACAGGTCCATCGCCGGGCTCAGGAGGTTCAGAGACGTTTTCTTGGTGTAGCCATTCGTACAGCCAAGCCCACGGACGATGGCGAACGCCAGCGGACGACTGGAGAATCGGACATTGCGCCGACCGGGCTGTACAGACATCGGTGGACCCCCACGGACGAACCGCGCCGATCTTGTAGTCGGGAGGTCGACGGCCAGGATGCTGCCGCGCCGCTTCACTTCAGGATCGAGTCGCGGTTGGCGACAGGGAGGGGTGGTGCGGAACAGGAGGCCACCATCTTCATCCGGCCCCGCGCTGGGCACTTATGCGGCATCGTCCCGGCGATCGTGCTGTGCGGCACGAGCCACGACGACGGTGCTTACCGGCCAGAAAACGAACAGCACGAGCATGCCGAACCTTGCCGTCGCCGGATACTCGACATGCGTGCCCTCCGCGAGTGACCAGGTGCACCGGTTTCCCGGCGGCGCCCAGGTCCAGTGAGTCTCCCCGTAGTCGGAATCCTCCATGAGGGGCGGGCAGCCCAGCACGGCTTCACCCGCGAGCAAGATGATCCATCCGCTGAGACAGAACAGCCATGCGACGAGCGAGACCAACACAGCATTGCGAACGCCGCGACCCATGCGGGCAGTCTCTCGCACGCTCGGATCCTGCTTGGAACGTCCTGTCACGCCGGCTCCACGCCGTGGAACTTCCTACAGCCAAGCCGGCAGACCACGGCGGACGCCCGTGGACGGCGACGGAAACGCCGCAGGCAGTGACCAGGCTGTACGGACGTCCGTGGTCGTCCACGGACGTAATGAGCCGATCTTGTAACCGGGTGGTCGGAACGCCCGCCGGGTGTAGACGTCCCTTGGTTCTATCTGTCAAGCGGCGGCGGCCTGGGTGGGGTCGGTGAGGGCTGGCCAGGCGGTGGTTTCGTCGTAGGTCGTGCGGTGGCGTAGGCAGCCGTGGAGGATGGCGA
>NZ_JBFLUG010000426.1:0-1078 GCF_041008525.1 Parafrankia sp. FMc2
CTTATGTGTTGTTTGTATGTGTTTTTTGTTATTTCATGCATGAGAAGGCAGTCGAGAGCCTCTCTGGTCTCGTGGGATGCGATATGTGTATAAGAGACATGCGGACGACATTCGGGTGGTGGCCGAGGCGGCGGACGGTGCGCAGGTCGTGGGGTTGGTGGAGGCGTACCGCCCGGCGGTGGTCCTGATGGACATCCGGATGCCGGGTGTGGACGGGTTGGCTGCCACGGCGCAGGTGCGGGCCCGGCCGGGTGCGCCGGAGGTGCTGGTGTTGACGACGTTTCACACCGATGCCCATGTGCTGGGGGCGTTGCGGGCGGGCGCTGCCGGGTTCCTGCTCAAGGACACCGCGCCGGGGGACATCGTGGCGGCGATCCGCATGGTTGCCGCGGGGGATCCGGTGTTGTCTCCGGCGGTGACTCGTCGGCTTATCGCGCAGGTCGCGGGTGCCGCGGCGGGTGCGGGCACGGTGGCGGGTGCCCGGGCTCGGCTGGCGTTGCTCGGGGAGCGGGAGCGGGAGGTGGCGCTGGCGGTGGGTGGCGGTGCGTCGAACGCGCAGATCGCCCGGGCGCTGCACATGGCGTTGCCGACGGTGAAGACGCATGTGTCGCGGATCCTGTCCCGGCTGGGTCTGAACAACCGGGTGCAGATCGCGTTGCTGGTGCATGACGCCCAGCTGTCCACCGCCGGCCCTGATGGTGGCTTCTCCGAGCCCGACGGCGGCTAAGCCCGGGTGTGTACTGGTGGCCGGGGTGTGGGAGATGTTCTGTGGGCGATTCGGGTGGGCGGGGTACGGAATGGCGGTGGAATGCGGTGGAACCTGTGGGAGGGCGAAGGCCGTTACGTAGGGCATGACGTTTCTTTCCGTAGTACGGACGACCAGAGATGTGTCACCGCCGGCGCGGGGAAGGCCGTCGCGGCGGCGTGGTGTGGCGCGGTCGGGAATGTTCGCCGGTGCGGTGGCGGGGGCGGCGTCGCTGCTTGTCGCGGCCGCGCCGGGTGTGGTCGCTGATACACATCTCCGAGCCCAAGAGAACAGAGAGGACATCGGAGGCCGGATTAGGCTTGAAAACAAAAA
>NZ_JBFLUG010000427.1:0-1054 GCF_041008525.1 Parafrankia sp. FMc2
CCGTCAGCTGGCTACCCGCCACCGCCCCCGTGTCCGCCACAGCCCCCGATCATGCCGCCAACCAGGCAGAACCACCCGAACCGACACACCACAGCCAGCCAAGATCCAAATAGTGGAAGTGGCATTGGCGTGAGCCTGGAGCAGGCCAAGGAAGTGCGGGACGCGGTGGTGGCAAGGCTTGTCGAAGTCGGGTTGGAAGCTTACCCCGATAAGACCCGGATCGTGTACTGCAAGGACAGCAACCGAGGTGGCGATTATGAAAACACGTCGTTCACGTTCCTGTCGTATCCCTTCAGGCCACGAGTGGCATGCAACGGCACCCAGAAGAAACGCTTCACCATCTTCATCCCGGGTGCCGCGCCGGATCGGGTGACCTCGTTCAGCCGCGAAATGCGCGACCTGAGGCTGCACAGGAGAACAAACCTGACACTGGATCAACTCGCCGCGGACATCAACCCGAAAGTGGCGGGCCGGCTGGAATATTTCACCATGTTCTACCCGAGCGTGGTGCTCCCCATCGGCGCGCGCATTGACAGCCATCTCGTGCGCTGGGCGAGGAAGAAGTACAAACCGCTGACACGAAGTGAGCGTAGGGCGTGGGCATGGCTCAAGGGAGTCCGGGAACGGTCCCCTGACCTGTTTGCGCACTGGGCGCTGCGGTACTGACCGCCCCGCAGGATGGTGCGGACGCCGAGGGCTACGGCCAACCTCCTGGGATGAGCCACAACCAGCAGCGACTATGTGAGCACCATCCGTGATATGCGGCAAGAGCCGGATGAGCCGAGAGGTTCACGTCCGGAGCCGTGGGCGCCTGGGAGTGAAACTCCCTCGGGCGACCCGACCAACAGCGAGTATGCCGCGGTCTCGGCACAGCGCGAGGCCCGCGCCCCCTGGTGGGACGCGGGCCTCGGCTTTGAGCTGGTGAGTTACTGATGATTAATATGTGGTGTCACTATGTCTGGTGACGGCTGCTGGCGAGTGGGTAAACCTTTTACATGAGGTATGCGACGGGTGGCGGGTTGACGCCCGCCGAGCAGGTGGAAAGGGAACGGGT
>NZ_JBFLUG010000428.1:0-1054 GCF_041008525.1 Parafrankia sp. FMc2
CTCAGAGGTTGATGAGGCGGGGGGCGTGGTGGTGGGTGCGGATGTGGGTGCCGGCCTGGCGGGTGAGGTCGCGGGTGCTGCCGAGGAGTCCGTCGAGGGTGAGGGCGCGGCGGAGGTGGTGGTGGAAGTCGTGTTCGGCGGTGAAGCCGATGCCGGCGAGGACCTGTTGGCAGTGGCGGGCGGTGTCGAGGGCGGCTTTGCCGGCGGCTGCTTTGGCGAGGAGGGCGGTGAGGGGGTCTTCGGGGGTGGTGGTGGCGGCGTGCAGGGTGGCTTCGGCGCCGTCGAGGGCGACGAGGGTTTCGGCGAGGCGGTGGCGGACGGCCTGGAAGGTGGCGATGGGGCGGCCGAACTGGGTGCGGGTGAGGGCGTGTTCGCGGGCGAGGGTGAGCATGGTGCGGCCGGTGCCGAGCAGCCCGGGTCCGTCGTGGCTGGTGGGGGTGTCGGTGCGGTTCCACGTCAGCCAGGTGCCGCCGGTGTAGGGCAGCGGGAGGGTGGCGCCGAGGGGTTGGCCGGTGGCGTGCAGGACGACGTCGTTGAGGACGGAGGCGTGGCTGCCGGTTTCGCCGAGGAGGGTGAACACGACGGGGATGGCGGTGTCGGGTTCCTCGGTGAGCAGGTCGGGCCAGCCGAGGTCGTCGAGGGCGGTGTCGATGGTGGCGCCGGTGGTGTGGGGGTCGCCGGTGGTGCCGGTCATGGCCTTGCGCAGGGTGTCGGCGAGGAGTTCGCGTTCGGCGGCGTCCATGGTTACTCCTTGCCGAGGTTGAGGAGCCGGCGGGCGATGATGTTCCGCTGGATCTCGGCGGTGCCGCCGTAGATGGTGGCGGCGCGGGAGTAGAGGTACTCGGAGCGCCAGCGGGGGTCGGTGAGTTCGAGGGTGCCGGGGAGCAGGTCGCGGGCGGTGTCGAAGAGGCGTTGCTCGGCGGTGGCGAGCAGGACCTTGTCGATGGAGGTTTCCGGGCCCAGGTGTGCGCCGTCGGCGAGGGTGCGCTGGGTGGCGTGGGAGCGGCAGCGGATGGTGTGCAGCGCCAGGTACGCCGCCCCCAGATCGGCGTCG
>NZ_JBFLUG010000429.1:0-1042 GCF_041008525.1 Parafrankia sp. FMc2
TCCTGCGTTACCCCGGGAGTCATCGCACCCTGGTTGGTGTAGATGCGCCCGTAGGCCAGCAGATACATCTGCGGGTTGAACAGCTGCCGATACAGTTCGTCGCACGGCAGCCCTCGTTTGCCGCGTTCACGCAGGACACCCAGCACCGTTGCGGCGCTCTGCATTACGCATACCTCCCAAGTCTTGGGTGTCCGATCACCTGGCCCCCTTCGCCCTGCAGACGACTTTCCCGCCTTCCTTGGCCGGGCGTGACTCCGGCGACTACTACGAGGCCTCCGTCGCCATAGGGCTCGCACCCTTATAGGCGATCCCGCGTTCGTCTCTGTTGTACGTGACAGCGTGACGTAGGCGTCCCACTCATCTCCTTGAACACCCTCGCTGGGCGTCGCCCCGCGCTCCGGAGGTTGCATCGGGTAACCCTAGACCCCGAAACAGAGCGCAGCACCGGTTTCAATGGTCTTTCCGGTGGATGGGAACTTGCATCGACTGGAGATTAGGATTCAGGCAATCAAGCTTTCGCCGTATCACGCGGGCCCACCCGGCGCGCCGTCCCTGACCACTGGACCCGGCCGCCGGGAATCATGGCATGCTGTTGTCCCCTTCACCTTTCGGATCCAGGTCAGCCATCCGGCCCAGGAACCTCCCTCCGAGTCCCTCCCGGCTCAGCCGGGGATACAACAGAGCGCCTCGCGGCGCACAGAGTTCTCTCGACTTTCCACCGGTACCGGCCAAGGCGTTCGGTACTGTCCACACCGCGACGGGCGATCCGCACCGCGATACCACGCCGGCGCAGGAAACACCGCAGTTCCGGCTGGTCGTAGGCCTTGTCCGCACGCAGCTTGTCCGGTCGGCGTCGCCGCGGCCCGCGTCGGGAACGGATCGCCGGGATACTCGCCACCAGCGGAACGAACGCCCCGCTGTCGTGCAGGTTCGCCGTGGAGACCGCCACGACCAGCGGCAACCCGGCCCCGTCGGTCAGGACATGGATTTTCGAGCCCGGTTTGCCGCGATCGACCGGGTTCGGACCCGTCAGGCTTCCCCC
>NZ_JBFLUG010000042.1:0-61987 GCF_041008525.1 Parafrankia sp. FMc2
TATATGGCTGGAAGAAGCAGTAGAGTTGGGTAGAGAGCAGGGAGGAGGGGTAGGGGGAGAGGGGGTACGCCGGAGTACAGCAGAAGGCGGGCTGTGTGGCGGGGGAACCTGGCCCCGTCACACAGCCCGCCTCGGGAACTGCTGCTCCGCCGGTCAGATCCTGATCTGGACCACCTCGTCCTCCACCCGGACCGGGAACACCATCAGGTCCTGGTTGAACCCGTCCGACGACGACGGGCGCACACACGCGCCGGTACGGACGTCGTACCGGCTCGCGTGCGTCGGGCAGACGATGTAGCAGCCCTCGTCCAGCGCCCGACCGCCCAGCTTGCTGCCCTGGTGGGGGCAGAGGTTCTGGAAGGCGTAGTACTCGCCCTCCACGTTCGCCACCGCCACCGGGAACCCGTCGACCTCGACGGTCACCGTCTCGCCCGGGCCGATCCAGTCGACCGGCAGGGCGTCGTAGAAATCAGCCACTGCTTCTCCGTGTGCCCCGAGCGCGAAGCCGCTGGCCCCGCGACCGATGCCTTCTAGTAGCTACGGGCGCGGACGACGTCGAGCTTCTGGCCGCGCGGCCGGGTCACGATGAACACGTGCACGTCGGCCACGCTCTCGACGGTCTGGCCGCCGTGCTTGCCCATCACCCGCTGGACGGTTCCCTCGGCCTGCAGCCGCGGCCACACCAGGTGGGTGTGTTCCCCGTTGTCCTTCCAGTCGGTCGAGCCGCCGCCCTCGCCGAGCGCGACCCCCTGGATCAGGGTGGTGACCCGGATCTCCTCCTTCTCGAACTCCAGGCTCAGTGCCTGGCCGAGCGCCTCGAGGCCCGCCTTGGTCATCCGGTAGACGGCCTCGTAGGGAAAGATCTCGATGGTCACCTCGGACGAGGTGTTGATGATGTCGCCGCCGCCGGCCGCCCGCAGCAGCGGAATCGCGGCCCGGCAGGTGTAGGTCGGGCCCAGCAGGTTGGTCCGTACCTGGGCGAGGATGTCCTGGTCGGCGAGGGACTCGAACGGGCACGGGCGGTGCAGCCCGGCGTTGTTGATGAGGATGTCGAGCCTGCCGAACTGCGCCCCGATGGCCTCGAAGGCGCTGCGCACGCTGTCCGGGTCGCCGACGTCGGTGGTCAGGCCGACGGTGTCCGAACCGAGCTCGTCCACGAGCGCCTTCAGGCGGTCCGCGCCGCGGGCCAGCAGCACCGTGGTCGCGCCTTCGGCCGCGAAGCGGCGGGCGATGGCGAGCCCCGACCCGCTGGTCGCCCCGGTGACGGCGACGATCTTCCCGGCGAGCTGCCCGCCGCTGGCCGTGCTGGTCATGTCAGTACTCCGATCCCCGCCGCCTCGTTGCGGCGGCGCCACTCGTCCTTGGACATACGCGTGGTGTCGACGTTCGCCAGCCGCGCCCGCTCCCGCAGCGCACCGACGGTGGCCTGCTCCCGCGGGATCTGGGTGAACGGGTCGAACCCGAAGAACCGACAGGCGTTCTGCCAGGTGATCTTGTGGGTCTCCTCCTCGGTGACCCCGGCCGCGACCAGTTCGTCCCAGAGCAGTTCCGGTGACTCCGGCCAGGTCGTGTCCGTGTGCGGGTAGTCGGACTCCCAGGCGATGATGTCGATCCCGATGTCGTGCCGGGCCTTCAGACCGGACGGATCGGAGATGAAGCAGCCGAGCACGTGCTCACGGAAGATCTCCGAGGGCAGCTTCCCGCCGAAGTCGTTGTGCAGCCACACCTGGTTCTTCACGTGGCGGTCGACCCGCTCCAGGTAGAACGGGATCCACCCGATCCCGGCCTCGGAGAACGCGATCCGCAGGCCCGGGAACTTCTGGAACACGTGCCCGAACAGCAGGTCCTGCGCGACCAGCGTCATGATCTGGGTCGACAGGATGATGGAGTGGTCCGGCGGCGCCTCCGGCGGAAGCTTCAGCAGGCTCATGCCGCCGCCGATGTGCAGGCAGAGGACGGTGCCCGCCTCGACGACAGCGGCGAGCATCGGATCCCAGTAGCCGGACATCAGACTGGGGTACCCCTGCGCGTGCGGGGCCTCCAGGAAGCTGACGGCCCGGCAGCCCTTCGACGCGAGGCGGCGCACCTCGGCGGTGGCCAGCTCGACATCCCACATCGGCAGCATCCCGATCGGGATGAAACGCCCCGGCGCCCCGGCACACCACTCGTCGATGTGCCAGTCGTTGTACGCCTGGAGCATGATGACGGACAGCTTCTTGTCCGGTGCCTCGGCGAACGTCCGGGCGTTGTAGCCGGCCATGCTCGGGAAGCACATCGACGCGAGGACGCCGTTGGCGTTCATGTCGTCGACGCGGGCCGCGAGGTCGAAGCAGCCCGGCCGCAGCTCGGTGTAGGTGCCCGGGTCGCGGCCCCACTCCTCGGCCGGCCAGCCGACCGTCGCGGCCATGCCGAACGGCGTGGAGGTGGCGGCGCCCTGGAAGACCCACTGGTCGATTCCCTGGTCGTTGCGAATGACCTTGGGGGCGAGATCGCGGTACTTGGCGGGGACGTGCCTGACGTACATGTCCGGTGGTTCGATCGAATGGTCATCGATGCTGACGAGGATCATGTCCTCTTTCTTCATCGTTTCTCGACCCTTCTCTGTGCTCGTCCTGGATGCTCGCCCTAGATTTAGACCAAGTTTAATTACTTGGCGCGGTCCCCGCCGAGCGTCGCGACATCCGGGATCTCGGGTTCGGTGAGGCCCGGACGCCAGTCCTCGGCCTCCACCTCGGCCTCCACCTCGACCGGGTCGCTGTCACTCGGGTCGTCGCCGTCAGCGTTGCGGTCGGCAGTGCTGCTGTCGGCGGGCTCGCTGTCGGCCGGGTCGTTCTCCGCCTCACGCTCCTCACCGAGGTAGGCGGCGATGACCCGCGGGTCGGTGCGGATCTCCGCCGGCGTGCCGGTGGCGATGACGGCACCGAAGTCCATGACCACCAGGCGGTCGCAGACCCGGTTCAGCATCGGCACGTCGTGCTCGACCAGCAGGATGCCGATGCCCCACTCGTCCACCAGGCGGCGCAGCAGGTCGGAGAGCTCCTGCGTCTCGGACTCGTTGAGGCCGGCGGCCGGCTCGTCCAGGAGCAGGATCGACGGCTCGGTCGCGATCGCGCGGGCGATGGCGACCTGGCGGCGCCGGCCGTAGGACAGCTCGGACGGGATGCGGTCGAGCTCGTCCACCAGCTCGAACATCTCGATGGCGGACCGGGCGGCAGGGGTCAGCTGGGTGCGCCGCGGGTGCACGATGTCGGTGAGGTAGGCGGCCGAATCACGGGGGTCAGCCGCGGTACGCAGGTTCTCCAACACTGTGAGCTGGTCGAACAGCTCCAGCGACTGGAAGGTCCGGCCGATGCCCAGGCGGGCGCGGCGCCGCGCGTTCAGCGGGTCGATCCGGGTGCCGTCCAGCTCGATCGCGCCGCCCTGCACGCGGCAGAACCCGGTCACCGCGTCGATGAACGTGGTCTTGCCGGCGCCGTTGGGGCCCATGAGGCCGACGACCTCGCCGGGCCTGACCTCCAGGGACACTCCGCGCAGCGCGTGGACACCGCCGAACCGCACGGCGGCGTCCTGTACCCGCAGCGTCTTCGGCGCCACCCGGTGCGGGGTCGCGGGCGGAGCGGTGCGGGCCGCCGCGGCCCTCTCCGCCGCCGCGGCTGTCGTTGCCGCTGTCGTTGCCGTCTCGGTGGCGTCCGCCGTCTCGGCCGAGGTCCCGGCTTCGGCCGCGTCTGCCGTCAGCGTCGCCGTGCCGCGGCCGGACCGGGAGAAGCGGGCTACGAGTGCCGCGGGCGGACGCAGCGTGACCGCGCGGGCCACGAGTCCGTTCGGGAACTGGATCAGGGTCGGGGCGAGGAACGCGGCCAGCGCCAGGGTGACGTACTGGCTGATCTCACTGCTCGGAAAGATCTCACCGAAGATCTTCGGGGTGAGGCCGCCGGCGGTGCTCGCGCCGGCCAGCACGCCGCCGATCAGGAAGCCGACACCGCTGATGACGGTGTTGATGACCACGGCGATCGAGTTGAAGACGTTGAACTGGTTGAAGTCGACGTAGGCCGACTTGAACGCCAGCAGGACACCGCCGAGGCCGGCGATGGCCGCGGAGATCGCGAAGGAGTAGAGCTTCGCGCCGTAGACGCTGATGCCGAGGGACGCGGCGGCCCGTTCGTTGCCCCGGACCGCGACCAGCCGCCGGCCGGAGCGGCCGCGCCTGATGTTGGCGGCCACCAGAGCGGCCACGAGCAGGGCCACCAGGCAGACCATGGCGTAGCGCTTCGGATGGCTCACCGGGTCGACGCTCCACCCGAACAGCGTGGGTGGGTCGACGACCGTCCCGGACAGGCCGCCGGTCAGCGGGACGCTCTGGAAGAGCACCGCCTGCAGCGAGTAGGCGAGGCCGAACGTGGCGATGGCCAGGTGGATACCCCTGGTCCGCAGGGCTGGCAGGCCCACCAGGATTCCGACGGGCACCGCCGCGAGGACGCCGATGACCAGAACGAGAAGGAAGGGCAGGCCGTGCACGGCGGCCAGCCGGGAGGCCACGTAGCCGCCCCAGCCGGCGAAGGCGAACTGCGCCAGCGACAACTGGCCGCCGTAGCCGGTGACGACCACCAGCGACACGCAGATGACCGCCCCGATGATCGTGGTGGTGAAGGCGTCGGTCCAGTTGTCCGGGGTCGTGACGACCACGAGCGTCGCCACCGCGACCACGGCGGTGAGAACGGCGGGCCGCAGCGCGCCGGTGCCGATCTCGGGCAGCAGTTCGTTCACGTGGCTGCGCAGTGGCAGGCCTCGGCCGCGGACGACCAGGACCAGCACCACGACCAGGAACGGGACGGCCTCGCCCCAGCCCGCCGCGTCGACGTAGTTGGTGATCTCGGACTGGGTGACGCCGATGACCAGCGACGCGCCGAGAGCGATCGGGAACGACGCGAAGTTGGCCACCACACAGGTGGCCAGTGCCGGGATGATGAGCATGATCAGCGTGTTGATGTCCAGCCCGGAGATCGGGACGATCAGAATGCCCGCCGCGCCGGCGAGCACCGCGCCGACGGTCCAGTTGACAGCGGCGATCATGTCCGGCGAATGGCCGGTGAGCTGGGCGGTGCGTTCGTTCTCGGCGACGGCCGAGGTGACCGCGCCGAACGTGCTGTACCGGTAGATGGCCCACAGGACCGCCGAGACCACCACGGCGATGCCGAGCAGGATGAGCCGGTCGGCACCCACCGCCGGCCCACCGAACGGGTGGACCGTGTCGGTCGGCAGGAACGACGGCACCAGCCGGATCTCGCTGCCGAAGATGATGCGGCCGACCTGCTGCAGGGCGACCATCACGCCGAGGGTCGCGATGACCCTGGTCAGGGGAGGCGCGTTCCGCAGCGGCCTCATGATCAGCAGATGCATCAGGGTGCCCATGGCGCCGGCGATGATCAGCGCCAGGAGGATCGATGGCACGGTCGGGAGACCCGCCTCGATGTGCAGCTCGTAGAAGGCCAGCGCACCCGCCGCGGCGAACGCGCCATGCGCGAAGTTGACGACACCGGAGCCTCGGTAGACGAGGAGCAGACCCTGGCCCGCGAGAGCATAGATCGCCCCCAGACCGAGCCCGAGTAACGCGTATCGGATCATTGTTCTGCGTCCCGTTTACTGTTCTCGTGGGGGGCGGTCATGGCGTGGCGATTCATGGCCTGGTGAAGATGGGGATGTAGCCGTCGCTGGTCTGCTCGACCTTGCCGTCCCGGACGATGCCCTCGATGATCTGGCTGTTGAAGAGGCGGGGCATGCGGGGGAGGTCGGTGAAGGGCTTGGTGGTGCTGAAGCCCTCGGGGAGCAGGCCGAAGACGTTGAAGTCGGTGAGGTTGCTGAAGGCCCTGAGGACGCTCTCGCGGGTGATGTCGCCGTCGATGGTGCGGGCGACCTGCGCGAAGGCCCAGGTGCCGAGCCAGCCCTGCAGGCTGATCTGGTCGATCTTCTTGCCGGGCTGGTACCTGGCCATCTCCTCACGGAAACGGACGACGCCGGGCTGGTCACCGCCCGCGAGCGGGAGTCCGGAGGCGACGAGCACGCCGTTGGCCTTGTCACCGAGGGCCTCGAGGGTCTCGGGGAGCAGGACGGAGCTGCTGGCGCCGAGTTTCTGGTCGTAGTCGCCGGCCTGGGTGGTGGTGAGCCAGGCGGCGAAGTGGGTGGGCATCATCGCGAGGGCGACGGCGTCACCGTCCGCGCCGCGGGTGACGGCGGGGGTGAGGTCGGTGGCGGTGACGTCGATCGGGATGCCGCCCTTGATGGTCAGCCCGCGGCCCTTCTGCAGGGCGGCCGTGTTGAACTGCACGGCGGCAGCCGCCTGCGCGACGTTCGTGTAGGCCACCTGGATGTCGGTGGCACCCGCGTCGGCGAGGACGGTGGAGACGGCAGCGCCTTCGGAGCCGGACAGCGGGAACGAGTTCGGCGAGTTCAGGACGGACTGGCTCTGCGGCGGCGGGCCGATGTTGGGGACGCCGGCCTCGTTCAGGATGGTGTTCGTCTGCTCCTGGTAGGCCTGGAAGTCGCCGACCTCGGCGATGACGTCGCGGTCGGCGACGATGTCGCGGGCGCACTGGACGGCCTTGGCCGGGCTGTCGGTGTCACCGCCGTCGCAGACCTCGACCTTGAGCGGGCGGCCGTTGATGCCGCCGGAGGCGTTGACGGCCGCGGCGGCGGCCTGGGCGCCCTCGTAGGACTCGGTGTGCGGGGTGACGCTGTTCAGGGTGGTGATCACCTCGACGGTGATCGGTGCGCCGGTGAGGCCGGCGGTGTCGGTGCTGCCGGAGTCGCTGTCGCCGCCACAGGCGACGAGGGCGGCGGATAGCAGGCCGGCGGCGGCGGTAACCGCGAGGGCCTTGCGGATTATCACGTGGTGTCCCTTCCCGGATGTGGTCACTGCGCGTGGGCCGGGCCGCGGGGTCCGGTGGAGTACAGGTCGCGCGGTGGGGGTGCGTATCGCGGGTGGCCCGGCCCGGCCCGGGGCAGGGCGGCACGGGGTGTTTCCGCGTCGGGTGTGTAATGATCGCTTTCGGGGTTTCCCGTTGGATGGCAGTGCGTGTTCCGGGCTGGTCGGGCCCTGCGGCTGGCCGTGGGGGGTTTGTCCCTTTCCGCCCACCCGCAGCCAGAGTTTAAACTGAGTCAAATTTAGCGGGGTCTACTTTTTAACAGGTGCCGGCAGGTCACACAACCCTGCGGCGGGGGTGGTCGGCGGCGTGCGGGCCGGTGGAACAGGCTGCGGGGGACGCGGTGTGGCGGGCTGGTGATGGTCGGTGGTCGCGGGGGTTGTGGAGCCGTGGGAGAGGTGGCGATCGAGCTGTTTCAGCCTCTTGCATAGTTAGACTCGGTATAACTATGGTGTGCGGGCAGGGTCGGGTCGGACCCCTGCCATCCAGACCGGTTTCCATACACACTGCGGAAGGGATGCGAGCGGGGGTGGCGGGCCCCCGGCCGCAGACCGTCCGTCCGCCTGCCTGCTGCCGGGCCTGGCCTGGCCCGGCCACGCTTACAGCCGGCCACGCCCCATCTGCCACAGCCCTGGACCCGGCCACAGTCAGCCACAGCCACAGCCCGTGAGCCCCAGCATCGGCACCGGCCGTCGGTCCGGGTGCCACCGATGGAGGAGATCGTGACCTATCGCGTCATCCAGTGGACGACCGGCACCGTGGCCAAGGAGGCGGTCACCGGCATCCTGGGCCATCCTGACCTGGAACTGGCGGGTGCCTGGGTGCACTCCGAGGAGAAGGACGGCCGCGACGTCGGCGAGATCTTCGGCTTAGCCCCGCTGGGCCTGACCGCGACCCGTGACCAGGACGCGCTGCTCGCCCAGCCAGCTGACTGCGTCGTTTTCACCGTCGGACGTACCTGGGTGAACAACCCGATGGAGACGTTCGGGGACCTGCTGCGGATCCTGCGGTCCGGCAAGAACGTCGTCAGTCTGTGGTGGCCGACCCTGGTCTACCCCCGGGCGCAGGACGACGAGCTCTACAAGCAGCTCGAGCAGGCCTGCACCGACGGTGGCTCGTCCTTCTGCACGATCGGCATGGACCCCGGCTACGGCACGGCGGCACTCGCCCTGTCGGCGCTCGCGCTGGCCCGTGAGGTGCGCAGTGTCCACATGACCCAGATCATGAACAACGCCTTCTGGGAGGGCCCCGGCATCACGATGTTCTTCGGCTTCGGCCAGAACGACGTCGCGAAGATGCCGATCCTCGCCCCCGGGGTCACCACGAGCTACCACGCGACGACCATCGCGATGCTGGCCGAGGCGATCGGCGTGACGATCGACGAGATCGTCGAGGACCACACCATCCTGCACTCCGACGAGGCGTTCGACGTCGCGTCGGGACACATCCCCGCCGGGACGATCTGCGGGCTGCGCTACCGGGTCAAGGGCATCTCCGGTGGCGAGGCCCGGGTTGTCGTCGAGCACGTGGAACGGCTGCGGGAGACGGACTTCCCCGAGGTGGAGTTCGCCGGCGACGGCTACCGGGCGCAGGTCGACGGGCTGCCCGGCGTCCGGCTGGACATGAAGCTCTCCGCGCCCGAGGGCTATACCGGTGACCCGATCGCGGTCGCCTCGGCGATGAGCGTCGTCAACGCGATCCCCCGGGTCTGCGACGCGCCGCCGGGAGTGCTGTCGTTGCTGGACCTCGCGCCCTTCCCCTCGAAGAACCCCTACACCGGCGGGTTCGAGTCGGCCTGACCGCCGGTCGACGACCGCTGATCACGTCAGCCTGATCCGGATCCGGACCCGGGGAAGCGGGTGGCCGCGTTCCTGACGGAGCCCCGGTGCCGACATCACCGCCGTCGGCACCGGGGCTCCGTTCGTGCGCGCTGGATCCGCCCGTACTGGACCCGCCCGCGCGGCGCCCACGAGGGCGGGACCCGCGCGGGCGGGGCGAGGCGCGGGTCAGACCGAGTTCTGGGTCATCAGGAACTCGATCACCGGCTTGCCGGCCTCCCACGAGCCGCCGATCGAGGAGCCGACGTGGCCCGAGTCGACCAGCAGGCTCACGCCGCTGATCCCGCTCGCCGCGTCACTGTTCAGGAAGGCCATCACGTTCCCCATCTGCTCCGGCGTCAGCGGGGGCACGTCGCCCGCCGCCTTCCGGTACTGCTCGTCGAAGCCGCCCCAGGAGTTGGCGCGGGCGAGCGGAGTGTCGGTCGGGCCCGGGCAGATCGCGTTGATGCGGATGCCCCGGGCCAGCAGCGGGTAGGACTCGCGGGCGACGTAGGCGTTGATCGCCTGCTTGCTGAACATGTAGCTGTTGGTTCCTTCGTGGGCGCTGACCCACGTGTCGGCCGAGTCGAAGTCCGGCGTGGCGAGGAACTCGACGAGCGTCGGGAGATGGTTCTGCCAGCCGAGCCCGGCCACCGAGGAGATGAAGCAGATCGCCGATCCGGCGCCCAGCCTGCCTTCGGCGAGCAGCCGCTCCAGCAGGTGGCGGTGACCGATGACGTTCACCCTCATCACGGCGGGCCCGCCGGCGATCCCGGCGGCCGAGAACACCGCGTCCACCGGCCCGGAGATCTCGTCGATGGCCGCGTCGAGCCTGGCGCGGTCCGCCAGATCCGTGACAATCATCTGTGCGACCGGGTAGTCGGCGGGTGCGATGTCCATGACCACGACCTCGGCGCCCAGGGCGGCGACCGCCCTGGCCGCGGCCGCGCCCATGCCGGTGGCGCCTCCGACCACGAGCGCCCGCTTCCCGTCGTACCGAAAAGCCTGCGAGTCAGTCATGCTCCGTAGCCTCCACGTCCGCCCGTCCAGTCTGGTCCGGGTCTGGTCTGGTCAATCTGACCGGTGGTATTGGGAAGATTTGCCGGCCGGCCCGAATCATCATCAGGGAACCGTGCCGCAAACGCAGCGGGACCGACCGCGTCGGCACCCGCTGCCAAAGCGCGAGCGCCTCGGCCGGCCGCGGGTCGGAAAGGCCAGCCCGGCAGGTGGGGACGCCCTGTCCGCTGCTGCCCCACTGCGACCGGGTTGACAGTACATGTACTTCAACCTAGTGTAAATACTGACGGTAAGAGCCCAGGTAGGGGGCCCCATCCCCGAAACCAGTGGGCACGCCCACCAGGACAGAAGGGCACCCATGAGCGATTCGCGGTACCAATACCTCACGTACGAGTCGCTGGACGACGGGGCGATAGTGCGGATCATGCTGAACCGCCCCGAGACTCGTAATGCGCAGAGCCGCGGTCTGCTGGTGGAGCTGGGGCAGGCCTTCCTTCGGGCCGAAGAGGACGACAACGTCCGGGTGGTCATTCTCGGTGGCCATGGTCCGATGTTCTCGACCGGTCACGACATGGGTTCGAAGCAGGGCCGGGCGGACATGACCCCCGGCCCTGGCCAGCACCCCTCCGCCAAGGTCAACGGCGGCACCCGGCAGGGTGCCGAGAAGCTGATGCTCCAGGAATGGCACCACTTCTTCGAGAGCACCCGGCGCTGGCGCAACCTCCGCAAGGTCACCGTCGCGGCCGTGCACGGCGAGGTCTACGCGGCCGGCCTCATGCTGATGTGGGCCTGTGATCTCATTGTCGCGGCCGAGGGAACCACCTTCGCGGACATGGTCGGAACCCGGCTCGGCATGTGCGGCCTCGAATACTTTGCGCATCCGTGGGAATTCGGTCCGCGCCGGGCCAAGGAACTCCTTCTGACCGGTGACTCGATCGACGCGGAGGAGGCCTGGCGCCTCGGAATGGTCTCCAAGATCTTCCCGGCCGAGGAGCTGCACGACTCGGCCCTCGCGTTCGCCCGGAGAATCGCTTCTGTTCCCACCATGGCCGCCCTCCTGATCAAGGAGTCGGTCAACCAGAGTGTGGACCAGATGGGTTTCTACAACGCGTTGAACGCATGTTTCACGCTGCATGAGCTGAACCACGCGCACTGGGCCTGGGTGCACCAGGGTGGAATGCCCATGGGCACGGCGGGCGACGACGGGATCGCCGACTGGCGCACGGCCCCACCGATCGCCCCGGCCCTGCGGAACCACGTCGCGGCCCCCGCGCCCGATCCGGTCGGCTGACGCGATGGAGCCGACAGCGGGGGAGCCGACAACGGGGATCGAGACGTCCGGGGCCGGTCTTCCGGCCGGAGTCGATCCCGAAGCGAAGATCAGATGTGCCGACTGGTCGCGGGCCGTGGCGATGTCCCCGGCCGGCACCGCCGGCACCTACGCGGGTTTCCTCCTCGTCGAGATCCCGCTCCCGTGGCCGCGTGACGCCGGCGAGACCGACGAGGCGGCGCTGCTGGAACCGCTCATCGGCCCCGCGGGCTACCGGCTGCAGGCCGTCGTGCCCGCGGACACGGGCGCCCCGGTCGGGGAGCGGCGGGTGATCCTGCACGCGCGGGAGCCCGGTGCGGCGGCGTTCGCGGGCTACCGCCGGTTCGAGAGCGCCGTCGGTGCCTCGCTGCGCGACACGGTGGCCGCCCTCGTCGCGGCGGCTGCCGACCCGGGCCCGTCGAGCCTGGCGGTGCCGGGGGTCGACGTCCTGGTGTGCGGGCACGGCCGCCGGGACGCCTGCTGCGGCCGGCTGGGAGCGGGCCTTGCCGTCCGGCTGGCCGCCGGCACGCCGGGCCCGGGCGTGAACCTGTGGCGGACCAGCCATCTCGGTGGTCACCGCTTCGCCCCGGTCGCGCTCGTCCTGCCGGAGGGCACCGGCTGGGCCTTCGCCGACCCGGACCTCATCGACCGGGTGATCCGGCGCGACGGCGACATCGGCACGGTCGCCGACCACTACCGCGGCTGCTCGGGGCTCGCCGGCACCCAGGTGCAGGCACTGGAGAGCGAGGTCCTGCGCCGGGTCGGCTGGGGCCTGCTGGACGCGGCCCGGCACGGCTCGGTCGACGGGGACCGCGCCGAGCTGTCCTGGGAGACCGGTGCGGAGGCTGTGACCTGGTCGGGGACCGTCCGCCCCGGGCGCACCGTCGCGATGCCCGACTGCATGAGCCCGCCCGCGTCGGCCGCCAGGACCCAGACCGAATGGGCGGTTTCCGCCGTCGCCCGCCATGAGCACACGCGCGTCACCTGACTGGAGGAAGCACATGACCTACGCGGGCTTGAACTCCGCGAAGCTGCTCATCGGCGGCCGGCTCGTCGATGCCGAGGGCGGCGCCACGTACGACAACATCAACCCGGCCACGGAGGCCTCGATCGGCGTCGCGGCCGACGCCTCCGCCGCGGACGTCGAGGCGGCGATCGACGCCGCACGGACGGCCTTCGACACGACCAGCTGGAGCACGGACGTCGCACTCCGGGTGCGCTGTCTGCGTCAGCTGCAGGACGCGCTGGCCAAGCACTCCGAGCCGCTGCGGGCGCTGGCGACAGCCGAGGTCGGCCTGCCGACGAAGATCATCCACTCGACGGTCGACGGGCCGATCGAGGGCATCGGCTGGGTGGCCGACCTGCTGGAGAAGTACGAGTTCTCGCAGGACTACGGGATGGGCGACATCCCGGGGTTCGGCGCCCACCGCTGGGTCGAGCGGGAGCCCTACGGCGTGGTCGGTGCCATCACGCCGTGGAACCAGCCCTTCCAGGTGAACCTGGCGAAGGTGGCCCCGGCGCTGGCCGCGGGGAACACGGTGGTCCTCAAGGCCGCCCCGACGACACCCTGGTGCGCCAGCGCGATCGGCAAGATCGTCGCGGAGCACACGGACATCCCGCCGGGCGTCTTCAACGTCATCACCAGCTCGGTGAACGACCGCGGCGAGGAGCTGATCACCGACCCGCGGGTCGACCTGATCAGCTTCACCGGCTCGACCGCGGTCGGCCGGCGGATCATGAAGCTCGGCTCGGAAACCATCAAGAAGTGCTTCCTGGAGCTGGGCGGCAAGTCCGCGAACATCGTCTTCGAGGATGCGGACTTCCGCGGCTCGATCGGTCTGTCGACCTTCATGGTGTGCCTGCACGCCGGTCAGGGCTGCGCCACGCTGAGCCGGTTGCTGCTCCCGCGGTCGCGCTTCGAGGAGGGCGTGCAGTTCGCCGCGCAGATGCTGTCGGCAATGCCCTACGGCGACCCGCTGGACCCGAACAACGTGATGGGCCCGCTCAACAGCGAGCGGCACCGCGACCGCGTCGAGGCCATGGTCGAGCGGGCAAAGGCGGCCGGCGGCACCCCGATCGTCGGGGGCAGCCGCCCGAAGCAGTTCGAGAAGGGCTACTACTTCGAGCCCACGCTGTTCGCGGACATGCCGGAGGACTCCGAGATCGTCCGTAACGAGGTCTTCGGCCCGGTGCTCGTCGCCGTCCCCTTCGAGGACGACGAGGACGCGATCCGCATCGCGAACGACAGCATCTTCGGCCTGTCCGGCGCGGTCTTCTCGGGTGACCACGAGCGCTCCAAGGCCGTGGCTCGCAAGATCCGCGCCGGCACCATGATCGTCGATGGTGGCATCTACTACGGCCACGACGTTCCCTTCGGCGGCTACAAGCAGAGCGGCATCGGCCGCGAGAGCGGCAGGCTGGGCTTCGAGGAGTACCTGCAGGTCAAGGCGCTCTGCGAGCCAGCCTGAACCCCGGCGAGCCCGTCTGAACCCCGGCGAGCCCGTCTGGACCCCGCCGGCACCGACCGCCGCCGCTGCGCAGGCGTACGTCGCGCACGCTGACAGGAGCACCGTGTGAACACCGCAACCGAGATCTACTACGACCCGTACGACTTCGAGATCGACAAGAACCCGTACCCGCTCTGGAAGCGCATGCGGGAGGAGGCGCCGCTCTACTACAACGAGCGTTACGACTTCTACGCGGTCTCCCGCTACGCCGACGTCGAGGAGGCCTCTGTCAACTGGCAGAGCTACACCTCCTCCAAGGGCATCCTGATGGAGATGGTCAAGGCCGGGATCGCGACCCCGCCCGGCCTGTTCATCGCCGAGGACCCGCCCGAGCACGACATGCACCGGCTCATCCTGAGCCGGGCTGTCACCCCGCGGCGCGTGCTCGTCCTGGAACAGCGGATCCGGGAGCTGTGCGCCGAGTATCTCGACCCGCTCGTCGGCAGCGGCGGTTTCGACCTGGTCCAGGACTTCGCCGGCCACCTGCCGATGCGGGTCATCGGCGCCCTCGTCGGCATTCCCGACGAGTACCTGCTGACCCTGCGCGACAACGTCGAGGAGACGGCCCGGCTGAAGGAGGAGAAGCCGCAGGACTCCCAGCGGCTGCCCAGCATCGGCGAGCCGTACGCGCCGTTCCTGGAGTTCCGCCGCAACAACCCGGCGGACGACTTCCTCACCACCCTCATCCAGGCCCGTTTCACCGACGTCTTCACGAACGAGGAACGCGGGCTGACCGACGCCGAGATCCTCAACTACGTCGGCATGCTCTACGCCGCCGGGGTCGAGACGACGACGCGGCTGATCGGCTGGCTGGCGAAGGTCCTCGCCGACAACCCGGACCAGCGGGCCCAGGTCGTCGCGGACAGGTCCCTCATCCCGAGCGCGGTCGAGGAGACGCTGCGCTACGAGGTGCCGTCACCGATCCAGGTCAGGGTGACGACGAAGCCGGTCGAGCTGCACGGGCAGACCGTCGAGGCGGGGAAGATCGTCACCCTGCTCACCGGTTCGGCGAACCGTGACGACCGGGTCTTCCCCGACGCGGACAGCTTCGACATCCACCGCAAGATCGACGCACATCTGACCTTCGGCAAGGGTGTGCACTACTGCTTCGGCGCGGCCCTGGCGCGCATCGAGGGCCGGATCGCGCTCGAGGAACTCCTGAACCGCTTCCCGACCTGGGATCTCGCACCGACGGGCGCGGAGCTCATCCACACCGCGACCATCCGCGGCTACCACCACCTGCCGATCGTCCTCTGATCGTCCTCCGGTCGGACTGCTTTCCGGCCGCATCTTCTCCTGGCCGGTTTCTCCAGCCAGTTCTTCCAGCCAGTTCTTCCAGCCAGCCGGCGGTTATCCGCCGGCTGGCTGCTTTTCCACCCGTTGTCCGAGTTCGGCGACCCGGCTATCCGAGTTCGACGATGCGGGTGGGGTGCAGAGTGACGACCACCCGGCCGTCGACGGCTGCCTGGAAGTTCTCCAGATCCGTGCCGTAGACGGCGAGTAGACGCTGGAGGAACTCCAGGCCGGTGTCCTCGGTGATCTCGACGGTGCCCCGCACCTCCAGCGTCCGGAACGGGTTGGTCGGGTCGATCACGAAGAGGGTCGCCTGCGGGTTGGCGACCAGGTTCCGGTACTTCTGCCGACTGGGATGGAGCGAGGTCCGCACCTGCCCGTCGTCCAGGATGGCCCAGACCGCGGTGAGCTGGGGCTGCCCGTCCGCCCCGACGGTCGCGAGTGTGACGGTGTTGCCCGATTCCAGCAGGTCCCGGTAGGCCGGGGAAACGGTCGGCACTGGCGCTCCTTGTCAACGGTGCGGGCGGAAGGTGTCGGGGTCGGCGGCGGCCCAGTCGGCGGCCCAGGAGGCGGGGGGCTCGGCGAGCAGTTCGCCCGGGGCCAGCCATTCGTACAGGTCGGCGTAGCTGCGGGTGTCGGTGTGGGTGATCCGGCGCAGCAGCATCCCGGGGCCGAGCTCGGCCGGGCTGGAGCAGCCCAGCGAGGCCATGACCCGCACCGCCTGGTCGACGGTGGCCGCCTGGTAGCGGCGGACCCGCTCGGCCTTGTCGGGCACGTCCAGCGCCCGCGCCCGGCGCGGATCCTGGGTGGCCACTCCGACCGGACAGGTGTTGGTGTGGCAGCGCTGCGCCTGGATGCAGCCCGTCGCCATCATCATCGCCCGCGCCGCGTTGGTGTAGTCGGCACCCTGCGCGATCCGCTTGACGATGTCAACGCCGTGGGCGACCTTGCCACCCACGCCGATCCGCACCCGGTCCCGCAGGCCCACGCCGACGAGGGCGTTGTGCACCGCCATCAGCCCTTCGGTCAGCGGCGTGCCGACGTGGTCCTCGTACTCCAGCGGGGCCGCGCCGGTGCCGCCCTCGGAGCCGTCCACCACGATGAAGTCCGGGGTGACGCCCTCGGCGACCATGGCCTTGCAGATGGCGAGCAGCTCGCGGCGCGTGCCCACGCAGAGCTTGAAACCGGCCGGCTTGCCCGAGGCGAGCTCCCGCATCCGCGCGACGAACAGGACGAGTTCGCGTGGGGTGGCGAAGACCCGGTGGAAGGCCGGGCTGACGCAGTCGACGCCGACCGGGACACCGCGGGCCGCCGCGATCTCCGGTGTCACCTTCGCCGCCGGGAGGACACCGCCCAGGCCGGGCTTCGCACCCTGGCTCAGTTTCAGCTCGACCATCCGCACCGTCGGCAGCGCGGCGACGTCCTTGAAACGGGCGGGGTCGAAGTCGCCGTCGGGCGTGCGGGTGCCGAAGTAGCCGCTGCCGATCTCCCACACCAGGTCGGCGCCGTATCTCAGGTGAAGCTCGGTGAGGCCGCCCTCGCCGGTGTCGTGGGCGAAGCCGCCGGCCGCGGCGCCCTGGTTCATCGCCAGCACCGCGTTCGCCGACAGCGCTCCGAAGCTCATCGCGGAGATGTTCAGCAGCGCCATGTCGTAGGGCTGGGAGCAGTCCGGACCGCCGACGCGGACCCGCGGCTGCGGGGCGCCGGGCAGGACGGGGACCGGCGCGGCCGAGTGGGGCAGCCACTCGTAGCCGACCTCGTTGACATCCCGTTCGGTGCCGAATGCCTGATCGCCGTGGGTGCCCTTCGAACGCTCGTAGATGATCGTGCGGGTGTCGCGGTCGAACGGCCGGCCGTCGTAGTTCCGCTCGATGAAGTACTGCTGGATCTCCGGGCGGATCTTCTCCAGCAGGAACCGCAGGTGCCCCAGCACGGGGTGGAACCGCAGGATCGCGTGCCGCCGCTGCGTCACGTCGTGCACCGCGAGGGCCAGCAGCGCCGCGGCCACAGCCGCACCCGCCCACCAGCCGGCCGAGACGAGCAGCGCCAGGACCGCCCCGACCGCGACCAGCACAGCCAGGAGGCAGACCGTCGCATATGGCAACATCGCGAACCGTGCCCTTCCCACCCGGGCCTGGACGGGTTCGCCCAGATCCGTGGCAGGTCTGACGGTATCCCCGCTTCGGGCCGTCGAACTGCGCCGGCAGCGGACGGAACCGGACTCTGCCCACGGCCGATCTGCCGGCGGCAGAGCCCGGCCCGCGGGCGGCGACCGATACCTACCGTCACCGTCATGAGCGTTGTCGAGCTGCGACCGGACCTGTACTTCCTGCGTTTTCCCGTCGGCCACGTCTACCTGTGGCGTGACCCGGACGGCCTGACCGTGATCGACGCCGGCCTGCCCGGCTCCGGCCGGCGGATCGCCGCCGGCATCCGCGACCTGGGCCATGACCTGAGCGAGGTACGACGGCTGGTGCTGACCCACGGGCATGTCGACCACGCCGGCGCGGCCGCCGAGATCGCGGACTGGGGCGATGTCCGCGTCCTGGCCCACCAGGCGGACGTCCCGCTGGTCGAGGGGCGGGCCGAGGCCGCGCCGCCGGATCTGGCCGACTGGGAGCGCCCGCTGTGGGACGAGGTCCACTCCGCGCTGCCGGCGACGGCGGCGGCCCCGGCACAGGTCGACCAGGCACTCGGCGACGGCGACGTCCTCGACATCGCCGGCGGTGCCGTGGTCGTCGGCGCCCCGGGCCATACCGCCGGCAGTATCGGGCTGTACCTGCCCGGTCCGCGGGTGCTGTTCGCCGGTGACATCATGGCGCGCGACCCGCGGTCACCCGACCCGCGGACACCGGTCTTCCCCGGTGTCTTCAACGCCGACCGGGCCGAGGCGCTCGGGTCCTTCACCCGGCTGGCGTCCCTTGACATCGAGACCGCCTGCTTCGGCCACGGTGAACCCCTCGCCACCGGCGCGGGAGCATTCATGCACGCAGCGCTCGAAGGCGTTCGTTGACGGACGGCTGCGCGTTGTCGCCGCGGATCATCGGGGAGGATTCGGTGTGGGGGACGCCCTAGACTCCCTCAGCGTGGGTGTGAAACTCGCCCTGCTGGACGGGGTGCGCTGGAACGGCACCCCGGTGGTCGGGGATCGCCAGCAGGCACTGCTCGCGGCGCTGGCGGCGGCCGGTGGGCGGGCGGTGCCGGCCGAGCGACTGGCCGCCCTGATCTGGCACGGCGAGGCGACGGCCAACGCGGCGAAGAGCCTGCAGGTCGTGGTGTCCCGGGCGCGGGCAGCCCTCGGGGCCGGCGCGGTGGTGCGCGACGGGGCCGGTTACCGCCTGGACCTGCCGGCCGCGCAGGTCGACAGCTGCCTGCTGGCCCGGCTGGCCGAGCAGGCCACCCGCCTTCTTCCGGAAGATCCGCTCGCAGCCGCGGAGGTGGCCCGCGAGGCCCTCGCAGTGGGCGACTCCGACTCCGATCCCCGTGCGGTCACTGGCTCGCCGACGGAGGCCCGGCGGGGGGAGGAGGGCCCGCTCGCGGACGTCCGCCGCGCCGCGGTGGGTGACCGTACGACGGCACGGGTGGTGCTGGCGCAGGCCTGCAGCCGGACCGGTGCGCACGCCGAGGCCCTGCCGCTGCTGACGGAGGCGGTGGCGGCCCGGCCCGACGACGAGGGGCTGCTGGCCGATCTGCTGCGCAGCGAGGCGGCGGTGCGCGGCCCGGGCGCCGCACTGGAGCGGTACGAGCGCTACCGCCGTGACCTGCGGGACAGAGTGGGCGTCAGCCCTGGCCACGCGCTCGCGCGGGTGCACCGTGATCTCCTCGTCGCCGACCGCCCGGTCCGCGACGGCCTGCGCTATGACGCCACCCGGCTGCTGGGGCGCGGGCGGGACGTCGAGCGGCTCCGGGCGATGCTCGCCAGCTCCCGGGTGGTGTCGATCATCGGGCCCGGTGGGCTGGGCAAGACCCGGCTGGCGCATCTGCTGGCCCGCGACAGCCCGCTCCCGGTGGTGCGGGTGGTGGAGCTGGTCGGTGTCACCGCGCCCGCGGACCTGCTCGGCGAGGTCGGTTCCGCGCTCGGCGTGCGGGACTCGGTCGGCAACCGCCGGGTTCTGACCCCGGAGCAGCACGCCGACCTGCGGGGCCGCATCGCCGCGCAGCTGGCGGGCAGCCCGAGCCTGCTCGTCCTCGACAACTGCGAGCATCTGGTCGGCGCGGTCGCCGAGCTGGTCGCGTTCCTCGTCGCCACGACGGCCGACCTGCGGGTGCTGACCACGAGCCGGGCGCCGCTGTCGATCAGCGCCGAGCGGGTCTACCCGCTCGGCACGCTGACCCGGGCGGACGCCGTCGAGCTGTTCCGCGAGCGTGCCGTCGCGGCCCGGCCCGAGGTCCGGCTGGACGACGCGGCCGTCGTGTCGATCGTCGACCGGCTGGACGGGCTGCCGCTCGCCATCGAACTGGCGGCCGCCCGGGTGCGGGTGCTGTCCGTCGAGGAGATCGACCTGCGGCTCGCGGACCGGTTCGCGCTGCTGCGCGGCGGCGACCGCGGTGCTCCGGACCGGCACCGCACCCTGCTCGCGGTGATCGACTGGTCGTGGAACCTGCTCGCCGAGCCGGAACGGCGGGCGCTGCGCTGGCTGTCGGTGTTCCGGGACGGTCTGACCCTGCGCACCGCGGAGGAGATTCTCGGCCCGGAGCTGGAGGCCGTCGAGGTGGTGCAGAACCTCATCGACCAGTCGCTGCTGAGCGTGCGGGAGGTCTCCGGACGGGCGCGCTACCAGATGCTGGAGACCGTCCGGGAGTTCGGCCTGCTGCGGCTGGCGGAGGCGGGGGAGACCGCGGCGGCGCGGCGGGCCCGGCGGGCCTGGGCGCTCCGTTACGTCTCCCGTCACTGCGCCGACCTGTACAGCGAGCGGCAGTTCGGCGCGATCGACGCCCTGGCCGCCGAGGAGGCCAACCTCGCGGACGAGCTGCGGGCGGCGCTCGCCGAGGGAGCCGAGGGTGCCGAGGGTGCGGAGGGAGACGCGGAAGCGGCGGTGTCCATCGTCGCGGTCCTGGCCGGGTTCTGGGAGATGCGCGGCGAGCACACCCGGCTCCTGGTGCCGATCGGGGCGATCAGCGCGGCGGTCCGCGGGTGGGAGCCCCCGCCGCGGGCGGTGCCCGCCGCGCTCGCCGCGGCGCTGGCCGTGCTGAGCTGCGCACTTCCCCTCACCGGCGCCGATGTGGCGCCGCTGCGCGACCTCCTGATCCGGTTCGGTCCGGACGCGGCGGAGGATCCCCGGGTGGCGGGCGGAGTGCGGGTGCTGCTGAGCGCCCACCCCGCGCACTGCGCGCCCGAGAGCCCGCAGCAGGTCCTGGAGCGGCTCGCGGAGGACCCCGACCGGTACTGCGCCCTGATGGCGCTGACCTGGCTCCTGCATCTGTACGAGAACAGCGGTGACACGCTGACGGCGATGGCCGCCGGGGAACGCGCGCTCGCGCTCATCCGCCCCGGCGACGGCCCGTGGCTCGAGGCGGGGCTGCGCACCCAGCTCGCCTCGCTGACGATGCGGATGGGGCAGACCACCGCCAGCCATGGTCACATCGAGGCGGCGCTGCCCGTCCTGCAGCGGCTCGGCGCACACGACGACGCCGCCTATCTGCTGACGCTGCAGGCGGCGGACGCCATCCGCCGCGGCGCCTTCGACGACGCCGAGGGCATTCTGGCCGGGCTCGCCGAGGTGGGGGACCCGTACTCCCACGACGCGGGTCCCGGGGTGCTGCTCGGCGGCATGATGGCGGCGGTGGTCCGGGCCGAGCTGGCGACCGCCCGCGGCCAGACCGAGGACGGCCTGCGCCGCCACCTCCAGGTGGCGGACCAGACCCGGACGCTGTGGATGCCCGGGGTCGAGCAGAGCGGCCTGGAGCCGTGGCTGCTGTTCGGCGAGGCGGTCGCCCTGGCCGCGTTCGCCCGGCACGCGGTCGACGCCGGGCAGCTCGCCCAGGGCGCGGGGCTCGCCTCGTCGTGCCTCCGGCGGAGCCGCGGGCTGCTGGGCCTGGACGAGGCGCACATCGACTACCCGGTGTTCGGCACGGCCCTGTTCGCCCTCGGGGCCTGGCTGCTGCGGGTCGGGCCGGCCGGCGACGAGGCCGCGGACGCGGCCTGGCTGCTGGCCGTGGCCCGGCGTTTCGGCTACTTCGCGCTGATCTCCCCGCTGGACTGGCACTGGGTGGAGGCGGCTGCGGAACGGCGGGCGCCGGGTGCGCTCGCCCGCGCCGAGGGGCAGATCGGCAGGCGGCGCAGCAGCGAGCTGCTCGGCAGGACCGGCGCTGTGGTCGAGCGACTGGCCGGGCAGGCCCCGCCGCCCGCCGGCCTACAGGCTCCGGCGGTAGCTGACGACCGACAGCGGCAGGAAGATGACGATCACCACCAGGCCGGTGAGCAGCGTCCAGCCGACCTGGGCGGTGATCGCGCCGTTGTTCGCCAGGTCCCGGGTCGCGGAGACGAGATGTGACACCGGGTTGACCTTCGTGAAGGTCTCCAGCCAGCCCGGCAGGGTGTCCGCCGGCACGAACGCGTTGGACAGGAACGTCAACGGGAACAGGATCATCATCGAGATGCCCTGCACGCTGCGGGCACTGCGGGCGAGCGTGCCGATCCAGGTGAACGCCCACGCGATCGCCCAGCCGGTGACCACCGCGAGCACCACCGCCCCGGCCACGCCGGGCACCCCGCCGCCGGGCCGGTAGCCGAGCAGCAGCCCCATCAGGTAGGTCAGCACCGCCGCGATCAGGTAGCGCACCAGGTCGGCGACCATCGGGCCGGCCAGCGGGGCGACCCTGGACATCGGCAGCGACCGGAACCGGTCGAAGACGCCCTTGTCCATGTCCTCCCGCAGCTGCACCCCGGTCGCCATGCAGGTGGTGAGGACCGTCTGGGCGACGATGCCGGGGATCAGCAACGGCAGGTAGCTGTCGACGTCCCCGGAGATCGCGCCGCCGAAGACGTAGGCGAACATCGCCGTGAACAGCAGCGGCTGCAACGCCACGTCGAAGAACTGCTCCGGATTGCGGCGCATCTTCTTCAGTGCCCGCCAGGCCATCGCGAGTGTCTGGGTGACGGTGTCGCCGATGCCGGGCCGGCCATGGGTGCGGGCGAGCGCCGCCGAGGCGTCCAGGACGGTGGCCGGCGCCTCGAGAACAGTCGTGCTCATCGGGCGACCTCCAGAGGGGCGATGCTGTCGCGGTCGTCGCGGTCGTCGCGGTCGTCGCGGACGCCGGCGCCGGTGCCGGTGCCGGTGCCTGGCTCGCCGTCCGCCCGGTCGGCAGGGGGGACGTCATGGCCGGTGAGGGCGAGGAACACCTCGTCGAGGGTGGGCCGCGCGACGCTCACCGAGCGGATGGAGACGCCCGCCGCGCGCAGGGCCCCGAGGACGTCGGCGGCCCGGTCGGCGTCGGGGAGCGGCGCGTTCATCCGGCCGGACTCGGGGGTGAGGACCGGCTCCTCGCCCAGGATGCGGCGCACCACCTCGGCGGCGGCGGCCTGGTCGGCCCCGGGCGCGAGCTGCACCTGCAGGGTCGACTCGCCCACCTGCGCCTTCAGGTCGTCCGGGGTGCCCTCGGCGACCTTGCGGCCGTGGTCGATGACGCACACCCGGTCGGCGAGCTGGTCGGCCTCGTCCAGGTACTGGGTGGTGAGCAGCACGGTGGCGCCGTCGGCGACCAGGCCGCGGATCGTGTCCCACATCTGGCCCCGGGTCCGCGGGTCGAGACCGGTGGTCGGCTCGTCCAGGAAGATCAGCGGCGGCCGGGTGATCAGGGAGGCGGCGAGGTCCAGCCGGCGGCGCATGCCCCCGGAGAACTCGGAGATCCTGCGTTCGGCGGCCTCCTCGAGACCGAACTGCTCCAGCAGCCGGCGGGTGGTGGCGCGGGCCTCCGACGCCCGCAGGCCCTGCAGGCGGCCGAACAGCCACAGGTTCTCGGTCGCGGTGAGATCCTCGTCCACCGAGGCGTACTGGCCGGTGACGCCGATGAGCTGCCGCACCCGGTGCGGATGCGCGGCGACGTCGATCCCGAAGATCCGGGCCTCGCCGCTGTCGATCGACAGCAGCGTCGCCAGCATCTTCAGGGTCGTCGTCTTCCCGGCGCCGTTCGGGCCGAGCACACCGAAGATCTCGCCCTGGCGAACGTCGAGGTCGATGCTGTCCACGGCGCGCTGGTCGCGGAACGTCTTGACCAGGCCGCGGGCCTGGACTGCGGGTGGGGCTCCCAAGGGGTGTCCTCTCGGTGGCGGTTGCGACACCTGGGAACCCTAGGCAGGGCCGGTTTCACCGCTCCTTCGCGGCGCATTCACGAGACTTCCGGGAGCCCGCACCCCCGGAGGCGGTGCTGTCAGCGCTGGTCGGACGGTGCCTGGAAGCGGGTGGCGGGATCTCCTCCCGCCGAGAGGCCGTCGATCTGCTCACGGATGTAGGAGACCACGGTCTCGTAGCCCGAGCCGAGGCCCACCTCGCCGTCAATGGCGATCAGCTGCGTGATGCCGACCATCACCAGCTGGGCCACCAGCGGTGGGCAGCGTTCCTCCGGGACGCCCAGATCCGCCAGCGCCGCGGTGAAGGCGTCCAGCTGGAGCTGCCGGTAACGGTGGTAGTACTCGACAATCGCCGAGCGGATCGCCTTGCGGTGGTTGGCGAGTGCCATGAACTCGAGGCTGAACGTGGTGGTGGTGAGGCCGATCTCGCGCAGTTCCCACAGCTGCTGCAGCGTCGGCCGGGACCGGACCAGGTCCTGCAGCAGGTCGAGACCGACGTCCGCGCGGCGCCGGAACACCGCCAGGAACAGGTCGTCCATGGTGCGGAAGTAGTAGTGGACAAGCTGTGGTGCGAGTCCGGCCCGGGCGCCGACACGCCGCGAGGTGACCGCCGCGTAGCCCTCCTCGATCAGGAGGTGCTCGGCGGCGTCGAGGAGCTGGTCGCGTGTGGTCGGCTCGGTCGGACCGGCCTGGTGCCTGCTGGCCATCCGATGTTCCTATCCCATGCGCGTCCGGCCGTGCGACTGACGTGGTCATCTGCACTGTCGTGCGGGCATCGGCCGGCCTGGTGCCCGGTCGGGTCAGGTCTCCCTGGCGGGTCAGGTTCCCAGAGCGGGGAGCGCGGGCGCGTCGATGACCTCGGTCGGCGGCTCGGCCTGCAGACCGACGTTGTTGAGGACCTGCGCGAGGCAGAGGTAGCTGCCGATGACGAACGACAGTTCCAGCAGCTGTGGCTTGTCCAGGTGGGACGCGAGAACCTGCCAGGTCTCGTCGTCGACGCGGAACTGGTCGATCATCTGGTCGACGGCGGCCAGCATGGCCCGTTCCAGCGGCGCCCAGAGGTCGGCGGCGGCACCCTGCGGGATGGCGTGGATCTCCTCGCTGGTGACACCGCTGTGCTTGCCGATGCGCAGGTGATGCGTCCACTCGTAGGACGAGCGGGTCCGCCAGGCCACGCGGAGGACGACGAGCTCACGGTGCCGGGGGTCGAGCACGGCGTTCCTGCTGGCGAGCACCTCGGAGAAGGCGAGCCACGGTTCGGTCAGGCGGATGTGGTGGGCGAACAGGCGCAGCGAGGTCGGCATCGGCAGCGCGTCCGGGCGGCCCGAGAGGAAGAGCTCGGGGCGCCGTAAGTACTTCGGCAGCGTCTGGGCCGCGTCCTCGCTCCACTCCTCGACCGGCAGCGGCGCGATCCGGGCCGGCTCCGGTGCGGCCTGCCGCGCCGCCTCGTGGATCTGCTCCGTCGTCATCGCTGGCCCGCCGTGGTCGACCTGCTCGTCACGGTTGTCATCTCGCCTCTCATCTCGCCGTCCCGTCCCATCCGCGGCCGTTCGCCGGCCGCCTTCGTCGGTCTGGTGCGCGATCATCCGGGTGTCGCGGCGCGGGGCGTGAAGCCCGACGCGATGATGACGTTGCAGTCGGCCGCGGCCTGCCGGAGCGGGAGAGCGGCCTGGTAGCTCGCGGAGCGATACCACTGCTGTGCCTTCTCGACCGACTCGTACTCGATGACGATCGTCCGGCGGCCCGGCCAGGACCCCTCGATGACGTCGACGTCGTCGTCGACGGCGAGCACCCGGCCGCCGTACTCGGCGAGCGAGGCGCCGGAGAGCCGTCTGTACGCCGCCATTCCCGCCGGGTCGTGGATGGTCTCGGTCAGGATCACGTAGCCCTTCGGCACCCGCTGCTCCTCACTCACGTCCTCGTTCCGGGAGTATGCAACGTCTGCGGCCCCCGCGACCACGAAAAACGGACCCTCGGTCCGTGTTGGTTACCGGGCGCCAGGGCGGTTCTCGCCCTCCGCGTCACAGGCGTTACGCCCCCGATCCGGGGCATGCCCGAGGGGCAGACGCAGGGCGAGCGCGGGGGAGGCCCATGTTCTACGACACGGTGGAATCAACCTTTTACGCCTGGTGCGTGGAACGTTTGCTCAGCTCGGCGGTGGCCGCCCCCCACCTGGCCGGTGGCATCGTGGAACTCGGTGCGGGCACCGGCCTGCCCATCATCGAGGCGCTGTCGCGCTGCGAGGCGTCGGTGCCGGTGCGCGGCTTCGAGCGGGATCCGGACAGCTTCCGCGTCGCCGCCCACCTCGTCGCGGCGAAGGGCCCGCCCGGCTACACGGTGGAGCCCGGAGACTTCTTCGAGCAGGCCCTCGACGGCCCGGAACGGATCGCGGTGGCCAACCCGCCCTATCTCGCGGCTCCGGCGGACGACACGGGCACGCCGGAGCTGTGGGGCGGCGAGAGCGGCGCGGAGGTCACCTGTCGCCTGCTGTCCGGGCCGTACGACGTGCTCATGCTGATGGTCGCGTCGATCGCCGACCCGCTCGGGGTGATCGAGCATGCCCAGCGGTCGGGGTACGCCGTGCAGGACTGGTCGGTGTGCCCTATCGCGTTCGGCCCGCACAGCTGCCGGTCCGGCGTCCGCGGGCGCATCGACCAGCTGCGCACCGAGGGCCGGGCCTTCAGCACCGAGACGGACTACCTGCTCGCCGGAGTCACCTGGCTGCGCACCGGGACGGCCGACCCGGGGCAGGCGGACGTCCTGCGCAGGGTTCTGACCGCCGGCGCGGAACCGGGAGGGACCTGATGACCACGACGGCCGCGCCGCCGGGGGCCGCGCTGCCGGGGGCGGCGGCGCGGTACGGCACCGTCCTGCCACCGGCCCAGCTCGGGCCCGGCCAGCTGCCACGACCCCGCGGGCCGCTCAGCGCCTTCGTCACCGACGCGCTGCGGCGCCCGGCGGACGCGGGCCTCGGGCCCGCCCCGCCGCCGGGGGACGACGTCCTCTACGGAGAGGACGGCGCGCTGGCCCTCTACTGCCTCTACGAACTGCACTACCGCGGGTTCGCCGGCGTCGACGAGCGGTGGGAGTGGGCGCCGGCCCTGCTGGCCCTGCGCCACCACCTGGAGGATGACCTGGAGGCGCGGGTCCGCCGCGAGGCCGGGACGGTGCCCGTGACAGCCTGCGACCCGGGTGACGGCGACGGCATCGCGGCGGCACTGCGCGCGGTCATCGACGGGCCGTCGGGCCCCTCGGTGTCGGCGTACCTGGCCGAACAGGGCTCGCTCGAGCAGTTCCGGGAGTTCGCCATCCTCCGCTCGCCGCTGCAGCTCAAGGAGGCCGACCCGCACTCGTGGGCGATCCCGCGGCTGACCGGTCCGGCGAAGGCGGCGCTCGTCGAGATCCAGGCCGACGAGTACGGCAACGGCACCGCGCGGGACGTCCACCAGAACCTGTTCGGGCTGACGATGCTCGGTCTCGGCCTGGACGCGGGCTACGGCGCCTATCTCGACCGCGTGCCGGGCGCCGCGCTCGCCTCGGTGAACCTGGCGTCCTTCTTCGGCCTGCACCGGCGGCTGCGCGGGGCGCTCGTCGGCCACCTGGCCGTGTTCGAGATGACCTCCGTCGAGCCGATGGCGGCCTACGGCGCCGCGCTGCGCCGGCACGGGCTGCCGGCCGGCGCCCGCCACTTCTTCTCCGTCCACGTCGTGGCGGACGCCCATCACCAGACGCTCGCCTCGGAGGCGCTCGCGGGCAACCTGGTGCGTGCGGAGCCCCGGCTGGGCGCGGACGTGCTGCTCGGCGCCCGCGCGATCATGGCCGTGGAGGGGCGGTGGTCGGCCCGGGCCCTGGCGGCCTGGCGCGACGGCCGCTCGGCGCTGCTGCCGCCCGCAGGCCCGCCCGACAAGTCCCCGTTGGACGACTTCCCGAGGGAGCGATGATGCGGATCGGATACAAGCTGATCACCGAGGGATACGGCCCGAAGGAGATCGTCCGCCAGGCGAAGGCCGCCGAGGACGCCGGATTCGACGTCGTCGAGCTGAGCGACCACTTCCATCCCTGGCTCGAGGAACAGGGGCATTCCGCGTTCGCCTGGTCGCTGCTCGGCGCCATCGCGCAGTCCACCGACCGGGTCGGCCTGGCGACCGGCGTGACCTGCCCGACGATCCGCTACCACCCGGCCGTGATCGCGCAGGCGGCGGCGACGGTCGCGCTGCTCTCCGACGGCCGGTTCACTCTCGGCCTGGGCTCCGGCGAACGGCTCAACGAGCATGTCGTCGGGCGCGAGTTCCCCGTGGTGGCCCGGCGCCAGGCGATGCTGCGGGAGGCCGTCGACATCATCCGGCTGCTGTGGAAGGGCGGGTACCAGTCGTACGACGGCCGCTACCTGCGGCTGGAGGACGCCCGCGTGTTCGACCTGCCCGCGGCGCCCCCGCTGATCGCCATCGCGGCGGGCGGAGCGCACTCGGCGCGGATGGCGGCGGAGTGCGGCGACGGGCTGTTCGCCACCGAGCCGAAGCGGAACCTTGTCGAGGCCTACACCGCCGCGGGCGGAGCGGGCCCGCGGTACGCCGAGGTGTCGGTGGCCTTCGCGGCGGACGAACAGACCGCACTGACCAGCGCGCTGCGCACGACGCGCTGGGCGGTGACCGGCTGGAAGGTGATGAGCGAACTGCCGAACCCGGCCAACTTCGCCGCCGCCACGACCACGGTGACCCAGGACGACCTGGCGGAACACCTCGCCTACGGCCCCGATCCGGCCCGCTACGTCGAAGCCTGCGCGCCGTTCGCCGCGGCCGGCTTCGACCACCTCGTCCTGATGAACTGCGGGCCTGACCCGGATGCGTTCCTGGAATTCTTCAGCGCCGAGCTCGCCGGACCGCTGCGCGCGCTCGACGCCGATTCCGCGCGGCTGGTCGCGGCGTCCTGAGAACGGCCGCGCTGGGCGCACAGCGGCGTCCCGGCGGCGGTGAGCACTCCTTGCCCGGGTGTTAACGCCTCCGCGCGTTCGGGATAACAGTTCCTGGCGACCATGAGCGCAGCCGGGCCGTGGCGGATCCGGGCGCAGGTGGGGCTGATCATGGGAACGGATTCGGGCGGCCGTCTCGTCGTGGTCGGCAACGGCATGGTCGGCCAGCACTTCGTCGAGGCGCTGCGGGAACGCGACGTCGACCGGCGCTGGCAGGTCACCGTCTTCGGGGAGGAGTCGCGCCGGGCGTACGACCGGGTGGCGTTGTCGTCGTACTTCGACGGCGCCGCCGCGGACAGCCTGGACCTCGTCCCGGACGGCTGCTACGACGGGCACGGCTACGTGCTGCGGCTCGACGAGGCCGTCATCGCGGTCGACCGGGCGGCGCGGACCGTCACGACCAGCCGGGGACGCACCGTGGGCTACGACACACTCGTGCTGGCGACGGGCTCGTCCCCGTTCGTCCCGCCGGTGCCCGGCGCCGACCTCCCCGGCTGCTTCGCCTACCGGACCCTGGACGACATGGACGCGATCCGCGCCGCCGCCCTCCACGCGACGGCGCGGGAGAGTGCGGCCGAGCGGGGGAGCGCTGCGGAACCGGTGGTTCCGGTGGTTCCGGTGGGCGTCGTGGTTGGTGGCGGGCTGCTCGGCCTGGAGGCGGCGCGGGCACTGCGCCTGCTCGGACTGGCCGTGCACGTGGTCGAGATGGCGCCGCGACTGATGCCGCTGCAGGTCGACGAGGGCGGCGGTGCGTTGCTGCGCCGGCTGGTGGAGGAGCTCGGGGTCACCGTCCACCTCGGGACGTACGCCGCCTCGGTGGTCGGGACGCCGGAGCCCGCCGGCTCCGCCCCCATGCTGGTGACCCCCATGCTGGTGACCCCCATGCTGGTGACCCTGGGCGACGGCACCGAACTGCCCGCCGACCTGGTCGTCTTCGCCGCCGGCGTGCGTCCCCGGGACCAGCTGGCGAGGGAGACAGGGCTGGCCGTCGGCGAGCGGGGTGGGGTGGTGGTCGACACCGGCTGCCGGACCGCCGACCCCGCGGTCTTCGCGATCGGGGAGTGCGCCTGCGTCGCCGGCCAGGTGTACGGGCTGGTGGCTCCCGGCTACGCGATGGGCTCGGTGCTCGCTGACCGGCTCCTCGGCGGGCCGGCCGAGTTCGCCGCCGCGGACACGGCCACGAAACTCAAACTGCTCGGCGTGGACGTCGCGAGCTTCGGCGACGCGCTGGCGGCCACCGCGGGGGCGCTGGAGGTCACCGTCAACGACCCGGTCGCCGGCACCTACGCCAAGCTGGTCGTCTCCGACGACGCCGCCACCCTGCTCGGCGGCGTGCTGGTCGGGGACGCCTCGAAGTACCCGTCCCTGCGCCCGCTCGTCGGCCGTCCGCTGCCCGCCGACCCACTCGTCATGATCGCGCCGAGCGGGAGCGGCGGCGGGGGTGGCGGTGCGGCGTTCGCCGCCGTCCTGCCCGCCGACGCGATGGTCTGCTCCTGCCATGCGGTCACCCGGGAGGTGATCGACACCGCGATCGCCGGAGAGGGGCTCACCACCGTCGCCGAGATCAAGGCCTGCACGAAGGCGGGCAGCGGCTGCGGGTCGTGCGTCCCCGCGCTCTCGACGCTGCTCGCCGAAAGCGGGGTGACGGTCAGCCGGGCGCTGTGTGAGCATTTCGGCTACTCGCGCGCGGAGCTGTTCGACCTCGCTTGCGTCCACCAGATCAGAACGTTCAGCGAGCTCGTCGGCCGGTACGGCCGCGGCCGCGGGTGCGACGTGTGTAAACCGGTCGTGGCCTCCATCCTCGCCAGCCTCGGCAACGGCCACATCCTCGACGGGGAACAGGCCGCCCTCCAGGACACCAACGACGCGTTCCTCGCCAACATCCAGCGCAACGGCACCTATTCGGTGGTGCCGAGAATCCCCGGCGGGGAGATAACACCGGAAAAGCTCGTCGCCCTCGGCCTGGTCGCCCAGGATTTCAACCTCTACACGAAGATCACCGGCGGGCAGCGGATCGACCTGCTCGGCGCCCGGGTGGAGCAGCTGCCGGCGATCTGGCGGCGGCTCGTCGACGCCGGCTTCGAGTCCGGGCACGCCTACGGCAAGGCGCTGCGCACGGTGAAGTCCTGCGTCGGGTCGACCTGGTGCCGCTACGGCGTCCAGGACTCGCTCGCGCTCGCCATCGAGCTCGAGCTGCGCTACCGGGGCATCCGCTCCCCGCACAAGATCAAGGCCGGGGTGTCGGGCTGCGCCCGCGAGTGCGCCGAGGCGCGGAGCAAGGACATCGGCGTGATCGCCACCGAGAACGGGTGGAACCTCCACGTCGGCGGCAACGGCGGCTTCCGGCCCAGGCACGCGGACCTGCTGCTCACCGACGTCGACACCGAGACGCTGATCCGCACGATCGACCGGTTCATCATGTTCTACGTCCGCACCGCCGAGCGGTTGCAGCGGACGGCCAGCTGGGTCGAGTCGCTGTCGACCGGCCCCGGCGGTGAGCAGGTCAACGGGCTCGACTACCTGCGCTCGGTCCTCGTCGACGACGCGCTGGGCATCGCCGCGGAGCTCGACGCGGCGATCGAGCGGCACGTGGGCGCGTACGAGGACGAGTGGGCCGCGGTGCTGGAGGATCCGGTGCGCCTGCGCCGGTTCGTCTCGTTCGTCAACGCCCCGGACACCCCCGACCCGACGATCTCCTTCGTGACGGAGCGTGGCCAGCCCCGGCCGGCGTTTCTGGGCCTCCCGGCCGCCACCGCCACCCCGGCCCGATGACGCAGAAGGACGCGGCGATGACCTGGACCACCGTGTGCCGCTATGACGACCTGCTACCGGAACGCGGCGTCGCGGCACTCGTCGGTGATCTGCAGCTCGCCCTGTTCCGCTGCCACGACGGGCAGCTCTTCGCGCTCGGCAACCAGGACCCGTTCACCGGCGCCTGCGTGCTGGCCCGGGGCATCGTCGGGAGCCGGGCGGAGCACCTGACGGTAGCGTCTCCCCTGCACAAGCAGACCTTCGATCTGCGTACCGGAGAATGCCTGGACGACCACGGCGTCTCCGTACCCGTCTACGAGGTGCGAGCACGCACGGGGATGGTGGAGGTGAGGGTGGCGTGACTGGCGGTTCCCTCGACGTCGAGCCCCTGGCCGGGTACACCGTCGGGATCACCGCGGCCCGGCGGCGGGAGGAGTTCGGTGCCGCGCTCGAGCGCCGCGGGGCGAAGGTGCTGTACGGGCCGGCGATCCGGATCGTCCCGCTGGCGGACGACACCGAGCTGCGGCAGGCGACCGAGCGCTGCCTGACCGCGCCGCTGGACGTCGTCGTCGCCACCACCGGCATCGGCTTCCGCGGCTGGATGGAAGCCGCCGACACCTGGGACCTGCTGGACCCGCTGACCAAGGCGATCGGCTCGGCGACCCTGCTGGCCCGCGGCCCGAAGGCACGCGGCGCGATCCGCGCGACCGGGCTGCGCGAGGTCTGGTCGCCGGAGTCGGAGTCGTCCAACGAGGTGCTGGAACACCTGATCGAACGACACGACCTCGAGGGCACCCGCATCGCGGTCCAGCAGCACGGCGAACCGCTCCCCGACCTGGTCGAGACACTGCGGCTCGCCGGGGCGGACGTCATCGAGGTCCCGGTGTACCGGTGGATCGCACCCGAGGACACCACACCGCTGCGCCGGGTGATCGACGCGGTCGCGACAGCCGAGCTGGACACGGTCGCGTTCACCAGCGCCCCCGCCGCGGTCAGTTTCCTGCGCGCCGCGGACGACCAGGGCCTCGGCGAGGCCGTGCACGAGGCGCTGCTCGGCCCGGTGGTCGCGAGCTGCGTCGGGCCGGTGACCGCCGGCCCGCTGCTGGAACGGGACATCCCCGTCATCCAGCCGCCACGGGCCCGGCTCGGCGCGCTGGTGCGCGAGATCGTCGAACAGATCCCGCGCCGGCGCGGACGGCTGCTGCCCGTCGCCGACCACTGGCTCGACATCCGCGGCCAGGCCGCCGTCGTCGACGGCCGGCTCGTCCCGCTCAGCCGGACGAGCATGGCCCTGCTGCGCCGCCTCGCCGGCCGACCCGGGCATGTCGTCACCCGCCGCGAGCTGCTCCCGCCCGGTGGCGGTGACGAACACGCGGTCGAGGTGGCCGTCGGCCGGCTGCGCTCCGCGCTCGGCGACCCCCGCCTCATCCAGACCGTGGCCAAACGCGGCTACCGGCTCGCCTTCGAGCCGGAGCGCGGCGCCGACGCCTCCAGCGACGACTGGCGCTACTGACCGTTCCTTGCTCCCAGCTGTCCGTCCAGGTCGGATGTACTGGATTACGGACGAAGGGGAGACATGACAGCGGCTACCGGCCACGTCATCGTGTGCGGACTGAGTGGGCTGGGCCTGCGGATCACCGAACAGCTGATCGCATCCGGCGTCGCCGTGGTCGTCGTCGACGACCGACACGCGCCCACCAGGGGACGCCAGCTCGAACGATGGGCGGCCCGCCTGGTGGTGGAGAGCCCGCAGACGGCGGAGGCGCTGCGGGAAGCCGGCATCGACGCCGCGCTGGCGGTCGTGGCCTGCCACGAGTCCGACCTCGCCAACCTCCAGACGGCGATGGTGACCGCGGAGGTCGCGCCGACGGTCGGGCTCGTGCTGAGTATCGACAACGCGCAGCTCGGCGATCAGCTCGCCGCGGCGCTCCCACAGGCCCGGGTGCTCAACCGGGCGGAGCTGGCCGGCCCGGGCTTCGTCATGGCATGTGTCCGCTCGGACGTTGTGCATGCCTTCGCCGTCGACCATCCCGGCGCGGACGGGCTGACCGACGGTGAGATCTTCACGGTCGTCGACGAACGGGTGGAGCGGTCCGGCATCTTCCGGGATATCTATGGCGACCTGACCCCGATCTCGCTGCACCGGGCCGGGGAACGGCTCGTCGAGATCTGTCCGCCCCGGGACGTACCCCTGCGCCCTGGTGACCGGCTGACCGTCCTCGGCCGGACGTTCGAGTACGGTGCCCGCGACATCACGGTGGCGGGCCTGGACGACGCGCGGTTGTTCGCGACACTCGTGGGCTACGCGGCCGACGGCGTCGGAGACGGCCGCGCGGAGGAGGCGCCCACGGGCGGGCGGCGCCCCGACGCGACCATGGCACCGGGCCGCAGACGGAGCAGTGCGCTGCGCTCTCAGCTGGAGCTGCACGCGGCTCGGCATCGTCCAGGGATGCGGTTGAGTGAGATCAGCGCGATGATTCGCGGCGAGTTCGACCGTCCGTTTCGCTGGGCGCTGGCTGCCGTTTTCATGATCATGGGCGTCAGTACGGTGGTCCTGTCGTTGGCCTACGAGGGTCACAACCCCGACGCTCCTGCCAACTTCTCCCCCCTGGACGCCTGGTATCTGACGGTCGAGACGATGGTGACGGTCGGCTACGGCGACTTCAACTTCGGTGCCGCGGACGGCTGGCTCCAGGTGTTCGGGATTGCGTTGATGCTGGCCGGGGCGCTGTCGATCGCGGTCGTCTACGCCTTCATCACCAATGTGATCATCAGTCGGCGGCTGGAGCGCGCGCTGGGCCGCGGAAGGATCGGGGCGATCGACGGCCACGTCGTGCTCTGTGGGCTCGGGTCGGTCGGCGTGGCGACCATGGAGGGGCTGCTACTCGCTGGCTGGCAGGTCGTGGTGATCGAACGTGACCAGACGAATCCGTATCTGCCGGTGGCCCGCGAGCTGCGCGTTCCCGTTGTCATCGGGGATGCGGCTGTCCGGTCGACACTGCTGGAGGCGGGCATGCCCCGCGCGGCGGCGATCGCGGCGCTGAGCAGTGACGGTGCGGCGAACCTGGAGGCGGTGCTCTCCGCCCGGGAGGCGCATGAGGAGCAGCTCCTCGCCCGCGGCCGGCGAGGAGCACCAGCCGGACGGGGCAGGAACGCGGCACGGTCCGCACGGACTGTGCCCGCCAGAGGAACGTGCGGATCCGCCCGCGAAGAGAACGCCCGGCTACGGGTGGTGCTGCGGACGCCCGGTGCGACGATGGCGGACGAGGTGGAGCGCCTGTTCGACGTCCACACTGCCCGCAGCGCGTCCGCCCTGGCGACGCCCTACTTCGTCGGCGCCGCTCTCGGCTATCGCGTGATCACCACCTTCTACGTCAAGCGCACGCCGTTCCTGGTCGCGATGATGACCGTCCACCAGGGCAGTGCTCTGGCCGGCCCGACGCTGGCGGAGCTGGCGACCGGTACACGGGTGCTCGCGGTCGGCGGGGAGAACGGCGAGCTGGAGTACCGGTTGAGCCGGCACACCCGGCTGCGGCCCGGTGACGAACTGCTCGTGACCGGGCCCGTGACCCGGATCATCGACCTGGTCCGCCGCAACCAGCCAGCCTCGGGAGAATCCCGCCCGGCCCGCCGGACGCCACAGCCAGGTGAAGCGCAGTAGCGGGTGAGTGGTCGCGGTGGGCGCCGCCGACCGTGACAAGCTCGTCGAACGGTGCGGCTCTGGCCTGTCGAAGAAGGTGCGGGCCTGCTCCAGGGAATTCCCGGGACGATGGTCCTGACTGCCCGGGGGCAATGGTCCGGGCGCGGCCGAACAAAAGGCGGGTGATCCGCTCCGTCCACGGTGGGACATTCGAATGAGCGGAACGCGGAACGCGGATCGGCGGCTCCCGGTCGTCGGCGGAGACGGGTGGTAGGACATGAGCGGCGTGATTCTCGTCGGCGTGGATGGTTCGAAAGGTTCCGATGACGCGCTGCGGTGGGCGTTACGGGAGGCGCGCCTGCGCGAGTGCTCCATTACCGCACTGCTGGCGTGGGGCGGGGACGGGCTGCAGCGGGAGGTGTACCGCCGAGCCCTCCAGACCGGCCCGACGGACCACACCGACCTCGAGACCGCGGCGTCCAACGCGCTGGACCAGGCCATCGGCCGCGTAGGCCTGTCAGGGGCGGAGGTGACCCGGCTCGTCGTCGACGCCTCGCCGGTGGCTGCGCTGGGGAACAGCTCGGCCGGCGCCGAGATGGTCGTCGTCGGGTCGCACGGTCACGGTCCGATCCATCGCGCGGTGGCGGGTTCAGTCGCCCAGGGGGTGGTCAACCACGCGCGGATTCCGGTCGTCGTCGTCCGGGGAACGACCGAGGAGCACCCGACTCCGCGCCCGGTCGTCGTCGGTGTCGACGGTTCGGGCAACTCGGTCGGCGCGCTGCGCTGGGCCGCCGAGGCCGCCGCACTTCGCCGGGCGTCGCTGCGGGTCGTCCACGCACTGGGGCATACGGAGGTGCTGTACCCGGAGCTGCTCCTCGCCGGGCAGTCGAGCCTGCTCCGCCGGGCCGAGGAGGCCCTGGAGGAGATTGTGGCGAAGGGCCTGGCCGGGGCGGGCGGGATCATCGTCGACACGGTCGTCACGCCGGAGGCTCCCAGCCCGGTCCTGCTGCGTGAGGCCGAGGACGCGCAGCTCCTCGTCGTCGGTCATCGTGGTCGGGGCGGTTTCACCGAACTGCTGCTCGGCTCGGTGAGCCACCAGAGCATCCTGCACGCACGCTGCCCGGTGACCGTCGTGCCCAGCGAGGGCCGCGTCGTCGCCGCGACATGACTGCCCGCGCGGGCGATGCCGGACGGATCCGGTCGGGCGCGCCGGTGTACCGGCACAATCTCCGCGCCCCGGGAGCCGGGACCAAAGTCACGAAACGCCGGGAACTACGGTCTCCCTCGGTCGGGAAAAGGAGTGTGGGAATAGAAGGGCCGGACTACCCATCCGGTACGGAGAACAACGAACAGGCAGGCGCCGCGATGGCCGTTCTGATTGTCACCGAATCCTGTTTCGGCAACACCCTCACGATTGCCCGTTCCGTCGCGGCGGGCCTCGCCCGTGCGGTTGGTGCCGAATCCGTCACCGTTGTCGGTCCCGACCGGACAGCGGCCGGGATTCCCGTCGATCTGGAGCTCCTGGTGGTCGGCGCGCCCACCCATGGTTTCTCGATGCCCAGGCAACAGTCCCGGCGCCAGGCTGTCGAGAAGGGCGCCACCGCGGGCGAGGAGCCGGGTGGCGGAATTCGGGAGTGGATCGAGCGGGCTGCCCCCCGGGCCGATCTGCGCGTCGTGTCGTTCGACACGTCAATGAAGATGCGCTTCCAGCCGGGCACCGCCTCGAAGGCAATCTTCAGAGCTTTGCGGAAGCGCGGTTTCCAGCACGCCGAGCGGGGCCCGAGCTTCTACGTCACCGGGACGGAGGGGCCTCTGGTCGATGGCGAGACGCAACGGGCCGAGGAGTGGGGCGCACAGCTGGGGCGATCGCTGAGACAGGCCACGGTGTAGCGCTGGGGAGTGATCGCGGGCGGCGCCTGCTCCTGAGGAATCCGAACGGAAGGCAATCAGTACCGTGACCGATCAGCAGAACACGGCCGCCGGCGCGAGGCCGCGGGCCGAGCGGCACCGCACCGGAAAGAATGACGTATGACATTCCCAGGGCTGCTGTCAGGCCGCGAGCTCGACGAGTCCACTCTGAACGAGTCCGAGCTGGGCAGGCTGATCGACTACTGGAACGCGGCGAACTACCTGACTGCGGCGCAGATCTACCTGATGGACAACCCGCTGTTGCGCCGGCCGCTGTGCCGCGACGACATCAAGCCGCGGCTGCTCGGGCACTGGGGGACGTCGCCGGCGCTGAACCTGGTCTACGCCCACCTGAACCGGCTGGTCCGCCGGACCGGTCAGGACGTGCTCTATGTCGCCGGCCCCGGGCACGGCGGGCCGGCGCTGGTCGCCAACACCTACCTGGAGGGCACCTACTCGGAGATCTATCCGGGCGTGTCGCCCGACGTCGCCGGGCTGACCCGGCTGGTGCGGCAGTTCTCGACGCCGGGCGGCATCCCCAGCCATGTCAGCGTCCCGACGCCGGGCTCGATCCACGAGGGCGGCGAGCTCGGCTACGCGCTCGTCCACGCCTTCGGTGCCGCGTTCGACCACCCCGATCTGCTGGTCGCCGCGGTGGTCGGCGACGGTGAGGCCGAGACCGGCCCGCTGGAGGGCAGCTGGAAGGGCGTCGACTTCCTCAACCCGGCCCGGGACGGCGCGGTGCTGCCGATCCTCAACCTCAACGAATACAAGATCGCCAACCCGACGGTGCTCGGCCGCCTTCCCCGCGAGCGGCTGAACCACCTGTTCGCCGGCCACGGGTACGACGTCCTCTGGGTCGAGGGCGACGATGTCCGCGAGGTGCACCGCGCCTTTGCCGCCGCGCTGACCACCGCGCACACCCGCATCCGCGACATCCAGCGGACGGCCCGGCAGCCGGGCCGCACCGTCACCGAGGCGCCGATCTGGCCGATGATCGTGCTGCGGACACCCAAGGGCTGGACCGGTCCGCACGAGGTGGACGGTGTCCTCGTCGAGGGCACGTTCCGCGCGCACCAGGTGCCGCTGGCAGGGGTGCGGGACAATCCCGAGCACCTCGCCCAGCTCGAGACCTGGCTTCGTTCCTATGAGCCGGAGCGGCTGTTCGACGCCGACGGGCGGCTGGTTCCCGAGCTGGCGGCGCTCGCCCCGGAGGGCTCGGCGCGCCTCGGCGCCACCAGCTACGCCAACGGCGGCGTGCGCACCGAGCCGCTGCGGCTGCGTGACTGGCGGGCCCACGCGCTGGAAGTCGACCCGGCCCGGCGCGGCAGCCTCGTGCACGAGACGACCCGGCCGCTCGGCGAGCTGCTGGCCGACGCCTACCGGGACAACCCGACCACGTTCCGGGTCTTCAGCCCGGACGAGCTGGCCAGCAACCGGCTCGGGGCGATCCTGGACGTCACCGACCGCTGCCTGGTCGCGCCGACCGACCCGCGCGACGACCGGGTCAGCCCGGACGGCCGGGCGATGGAGGTCCTCTCCGAGCACCTGTGCGAGGGCTGGCTGGAGGGCTACACCCTGACCGGCCGGCACGGCCTGTTCGCCACCTATGAGGCGTTCGCGATGGTGTCGGCGTCGATGCTCATCCAGCACACCAAGTGGCTCCAGGAGGCGAGCCGGCTGGCGTGGCGCGCCCCCGTGCCCAGCCTGAACGTCCTGCTGACCAGCACCTGCTGGCGCAACGACCACAACGGCTTCTCCCACCAGGGGCCGGGGCTCATCGACACAGCCGTGCCGCTCTCACCCGGGGTCGTCCGGGTCTGGCTGCCGCCGGACGCGAACAGCCTGCTCTCGGTCGCCGACCACTGCCTGCGCAGTCGCGACCACGTCAACCTGATCGTCGCCGACAAGCAGCCGCACCTGCAGTACCTGACCGCCGACGAGGCCGACGAGCACGCGGCCCGCGGCGGATCGGTCTGGGACTGGGCCGGCACCGAGGCCGGCCTCGACCGTGAGCCCGACGTGGTCCTCGCCGGGATCGGTGACGTGCCGACGCTGGAGATCCTCGCGGCCGCGGACCTGCTCCGCCGGTACGTGCCCAGCCTGGCCGTCCGGGTCGTCAACGTCATGGACCTGATGGCCCTGCTGCGTTCGGACCTGCATCCGCACGGGTTCTCGACGCCGATGTTCCGCGCGCTGTTCACCGATGCGACGGATGTGGTCGTCGGCTTCCACGGCTACAGCCGGGCTGTCCACCAGTTGCTGCACGGCCGGGCGAACCCGCAACGGTTCCATGTTCGCGGGTTCACCGAGCAGGGCACGACGACGACTCCGTTCGACATGGTCGTGCGCAACGGCCTGAGCCGCTATCACCTGGCCCAGCTCGCCGTGGAGTTCGCCCGGACGACCCGTCCCGGCACGGACCGCCTGGTCAGTCACTGCCAGGACCAGCTGACCCGCCACCACGCCCACGTCACCGAGCACTTCGAGGACCTGCCCGAGATCCGGGAGTGGACCTGGTCGGGCGGCGACATCTGAACCCGGCTGCCAGCTAGTCGGCTGCCCGGACGACCGCGACCGGGCAGCCGGCGTGGTGCACGCACTGGTGGCTGACGGAGCCGAGGAGCAGCCCGGCGAACCCGCCGTGGCCGCGGGCGCCGACGACGAGCAGGCTCGCGTCGGTGGACATCCGGAGCAGGCCCGCCGCCGCCGCGCTCTCGACCAGCACCGGCTCGAGCCGCAGGTCGGTGTTCTCCTCCTGGACCTGTGCGACGCAGTCGTCCAGCAGCGCCCGCGCCGCCTTCTTCAGGACCAGGAGGTCCAGCCCTGCGTACGCCCCCGGGTAGAGCGGGGCCATCGGGAGCCAGGAGTGCACGACACGCAGGCTGGTCTCACGCGACCTGGCCTGCGACGCAGCCACCCGCAGCGCCGCGACCGAGGCCGCGGAGCCGTCCACACCGACGACCACCGGGCCCGACGACCGGAGGTGGCCGGACCGCACGACGACCACCGTCGGGCTCGCCCTGTGCAGGCAGCTGTCGGTGACCGACCCGGCGAACAGACGGTGCTTCCGGTTGGCCCCGTGTAGCCCCAGGACCAGCATCTCCGCCTCGGCGGAGGCGTCGAGCAGCGCCTCGGCCGCGTCCCGTCGCTCCACCTTCTGGACCATCGCGGTGGGCTGGGAGGGCGTGGCTGCGCGGCTGATCGCGGTGTGCAGCACGTGGTAGGCCGCGGCCTCGGTCTCGTGTTCGCCGGCCGTCCCGGCGCCCGCCTTCTCCGCACCCGCCGTCCCGGTCGCCGAGGACACGGCGGGCGGGCAGTGCTTCGGATCCCAGGCGAGCATCACCGTGAGCGGGCAGTCCTGCCTGCGCGCCTGCGCCATCGCCCACCGCAGCGCCTCCTCGGCGTCGGCCGACCCGTCCACTCCGACCACGATTCCGGCCATCGGGATCTCGCCGTGGATACCGCGGCCTTCAGACCGGGGAGGAAACGGTGCCCTACGCGGGAACGCATACGAAATCCTTTCAGTAGAATCGGATCATGTCCCGCTACCGGCTCGATCCGGCACCCGGACAGGTCGCCGGGCTCGAGGAGCACTGCGGGCATGCGCGTTTTGTCTGGAATCTTGCCGTCGAACAGCAGTCGTGGTGGACCCCCTCTCGGGGGAGGGCGCCGAACCATCTGGAACGTTGCCGGCAGTTGACCGATGCACGTGCGGAGTTCGACTGGCTGCGGGCTGGGTCGCAGACGGTTCAGCAGCAGGCGTTGCGGGATTTCGACCAGGCTATGTGTAACTTCTTCAACGGTTCGCACAGGCATCCGGGCTACCGGAAGCGCGGCCAGTCCGAGGGTTTCCAGATCGTGGGGAGAAACGCCAGGGTCGAAAAGCTGAACCGGAAGTGGTCCCGCTGCTGGGTACCGAAGGTCGGCTGGGTGAAGTTCCGCGTGTCGCGGAAGGTTCCGGACTTCAGGTCCTATCGGATCACCCGGGACCGGGCGGGCCGCTGGCACATCGCCTTCGCCGTCGCACCCGAACCGATCGACGCCCCCGGAACCGGGAAGATCGTCGGGGTGGATCGCGGGGTGGCGGTGTCGGCCGCACTGTCGACGGGGGAGCTGCTGGTCTGCCCCGGGCTGCGGCCGAAAGAAGCGGAACGGCTCCGCCGAATGCAACGCCGGATGGCCAAGGCCAGGCGGGGCAGCAACCGGCGCGCCCGGCTCCGGGACCAGATCGCCCGGGTGAAAGCCCGGGAAGCCGAGCGGCGCAAGGACTGGGCCGAGAAGACGTCCACGGACCTCGCCCGCCGGTACGACCTGATCCGGGTGGAAGACCTGAACATCCGCGGGATGACCCGGTCGGCACGCGGCACGGTCGCCGAGCCGGGGAGGAACGTCCGGCAGAAAGCCGGGTTGAACCGCGGCATCCTCGCCAACGGGTGGGGGCTGCTCGTTCGACGGCTGGAGCAGAAAGCGCCCGGCCGGATCGAGAGGATCCCGGCCGCCTACACGAGTCAGCGTTGCTCGGTCTGCGGGCATGTCGCCGCCGCATCGCGCGAGAGCCAAGCGCGATTCCGGTGCGTCGCCTGCGGGCACACGGCCAACGCCGACACCAACGCGGCATGCAACATCGCGGCTGGACGGGCCGTGACTGCGCGGGGAGGCACCGGGTTGCCGGAGCCCAGGAACCGCGAACCTCAACATTCCGCACCTCCCCTCGTGGGCGTGTAGGAGTTGGAATCCCCGCCCTTCAGGGCGGGGAGGACGTCAACGCACTCTCTCCTTCGCGGCCCGGCGGAAGCTCGTCTCCCGTGCAGTGAACACGCGACGGGAGAGTCTCTGCGAGGGCCGGTTCCGGCCGCACGCCGGGCTGGCGGGCTTTCTGGGCGGCCGCGTGTTCCGGACGGTGGCGGCGCCGGTCGGCGTCAGTCGACGATCCGCGCCGCGGCGGCGACCGTCTGGGCGACGGAGGCCGTGGTGTCGACGTCGAGCGCGGTCGGCCAGGGGTCGGCCCGGTGCGCCATCGACGCGTACACCGCACCGGTCGCGTCCGAGGCGTCCGCGCCGGTGCCGCATGCCTGCCCGGCCCGTCGCGACGCGATGCGGGCGACGGCGATCCGCGTCGGCGCCACGCAGCGGACCTGCGTCAGGTCGGCGCCGGTCTCCTTCGCCGCCTCGGCCGCGAGCTCCCGGAACCGCCGGGATGACCACGAGGCGTCGAGGACGACGCTCTGCCCGCGTTCCAGCGCCCGCCGGGCTCTCGTGACCAGCTCGGCGTAGCTGCGCTCGGTGGACTCGGCGTTGTAGATACCGGTTCCGGGGGCGACATCGACCGCGACGTGCGGGGCGAGGCCGGCGAGCTCCTTGCGCACCACGTCCGAGCGCAGCAGGGCCCACTCGTCCTGCGCGGCGACCAGACCGCTCGCCAGTGTCGACTTGCCCGTGCCGGGCAGCCCGCCGACCAGTACCAGCCGCACCCGGCCTCGACGGAGGTGCGTCAGCGCGATGTCGGCGAGCTGGCGGGCCTCCTCGGCGGCGTCCGGATCGCCCTGATGGTCGCGGATGCAGGCGATGCGTACCCGGACGAACGCCCGGTAGGCGATGTAGAGGTGCTCCAGCGACGCCGGATGGGTCTCGCCGGAGAACTCGCGGTACGCGTCGAGGAAGGCCCGGGCCGCGGCCGGGGCTCCGAGCCGCTCCAGGTCCATCGCGAGGAAGGCGACGTCGGCGAGGACGTCTCCGACGCGGAGCTGGCGGTCGAAGTTGATGCAGTCCAGGATGCGGGGGCCGTCGTCCAGGCAGTAGATGTCGTCGGCGAGCAGGTCGCCGTGCCCGTCGCGGATGCGCCCGGCCCGCTGCCGCTCCGCCAGCAGGGGTCCCCGCCCGGCCAGGTACCGCAGGGCAAGCCGGCCGATCTCGTCGACGGTGCCGGCGTCCAGGATCGAGCCGCAGAAAGGCGCCACGGCGTTCATCGCCTCCAGCCACAGCGCCTCCAGATTGGCGAGCCCACCGGCCCGGGAGATCTCCGGCGAGCTCTCGCAGCGTTCGTGGAAGGCCGCCATCGTGCGGGCGATCGCGCGCAGCTCGCCGGTCAGGTCGGCATCGCCGCGCACCAGTTCCGAAAGCCTGCGGTCGGCGGGCATCCGGCGCATCACGACCATGTGGTCGTGCGGTCGACCGCGCTCGTCCCGAATGTCGGCGACGCCGAGGTAGACATCCGGGGCCAGTCGACGGTTGAGGCGCACCTCGTCCTCGCAGGCAGCCAGCCGCGTCTGCCGGGTCCTGAGGTCCACGAAGCCGAGGTCGACCGGCTTGCGCAGCTTGTAGACGCGGTCCTCGGTCAGGAAAAGGATCGCGGTGTGCGTCTCCACGGTCTCCCGACTGTCGAGACGAAGCTCCTGCACCGAACTCTCCTGAACCAGCATCGACGTCTCCAGACATGTTCGGGACGAAATGCGCCACGACCATCGACGTACGGTGATCCGGGGCCAGCCGAGTAATCCGGGCTCCGAGATCGTCCGTCGTGGTCCGACTCCCTCCGCGGAAAACGATGCCCCGTTCGGGCCGGGCCGTCAGGGGACGATCGGGACGCCGGCCCACCCGACCTCCTGCCCCGTGCCGGCGGGACCTTCGTCGGTCCCGGCGATCCTCTCGCCACGCCACGCTGGGGCGGGCACTTCACGTCACCCCCGAACGGGGGCCGACAACAGCCAGGAGGCAGCCGTGAGCACCGAACCCACCCGGGGGATCCTCGTCGGCATCGACGGCTCCGCAGGTTCCGAAGCCGCGCTGCGCTGGGCCTACCGGACGGCCCAGGTCGAGCGGCGCCCGGTCACGGCCCTGCTGGGATGGACCGCGGACGGCCTGCCGCGGCCGGTCTACCAGGCGGCCGCCGCCGCGGAGCACGGCGCTCTCGCGGCGGCGGCCGCCCAGATGCTCGACCGGACGATCGCCCGCGTCCCGGCGCCGCGGCCGGCGGTCGAGCTGCGCAGGCTCGTCGTCGACCAGGACCCGGTGGACGCCCTCGTCGCGGAGGCCAAGAACGCCGCGATGACCGTGGTCGGAGCACGCGGCCCGGGCCTGGCCCACCGCATCCTCGCCGGTTCGGTCGCCCACCGGCTCCTGCACCGTTCCTCCGGCCCGGTCGTGGTCGTCCGCGGGACAGCCGACGAGGCCGGTCACGCCGACGAGGCCGGTCACGCAGATGAGGCCGGCCCCGTGGACGAGACCGCCCCGCAGGACCGGCGGCCGGTCGTGGTCGGCGTCGACGGCTCGGAGCCGTCGCAGGCGGCCGTCCGCTGGGCCGCCGCGCAGGCCGCCGAGCGTGGGGCGCCGCTGCACCTGGTGTACGGCTACCGTGTCGACATCACCAGCTTCGGTGTGTCCGCGGACGAGTTCTACCCCTCGCTGCGCACCGACGCCGAGCGGCTTCTCGCCGACGTCGCGACCGCCGACCTCGACGACGAGGCCGACCTCGAGGTCCGTCAGCTCGCGGTCGACGACACCCCGGCCCGCGCGCTGCTGCGCGCGTCGGCCGAGGCCCAGCTTCTCGCGGTGGGGACCCGGGGGCGCGGCGGCTTCGCCGAACTGGTGCTCGGCTCCACTGCGCACCAGTGCGCGCTGCACGCGGACTGCCCGGTCGCCGTCCTCCACGGCTGAGGCCGGGTGGGTTCCCGGCCGGCAGTCCTCGCGACGGCCCGGCGAAGCCGGGACGATACGGGTATGCACACCGTGAGTGAGACCCTGCTGGCGGATCTGATCGCCGCCCGCCTGGCCGGCCACGGCGACCAGCTGCCGACGGTGGTCGCGTCCGGCAACTTCGCGACCCCGACGGTCGCCCTGGGCGCCGTCGACCGTGCCCTGGCCGGGTACCGCCTGTTCGTCCTCAACGCCCAGCACGGCGTCCCGGACCGGGCAGGCGTGATCCCGGTGACGCCGTTCGTCGGCCCCGGGATGCGGGGGCACCCGGGTCTGGAGTACCTGCCCAGCCGTCTCAGCCTGGTTCCGCGGCTGTTCGCGGGCGCGCACCGCCCCGACGTGGTCGTCCTGCACACCAGCCGCCCGGTCGACGGACGGGTGTCGATGGGCACCGAGGTCAACATCCTCCCCGCGGCGGTGGAGGCGGCCCGGGCGGCCGGCGGTCTGGTCGTCGCCCAGCTCAACCGCAGGATGCCCTACACGTTCGGCGACGGTGAGATCCCCTGCGACGCGGTGGACCTGGCGGTCGAGGTCGACATGCCGCTGGCCAGCCCCACCCCACGGCCGGCCGGCGACGTCCAGCGGGAGATCGGTGGCAGGGTCGCCGCGCTGGTGGTCGACGGTGCCACCCTGCAGCTCGGCATCGGGGCGGTGCCCGATGCCACGCTCGCCTCGCTCACGGGCCGGCGAGGGCTGCGGGTGTGGACCGAGACGTTCTCCGACGGTGTCCTCGCGCTCGACCGAGCGGGTGCCCTCGACCCGGACGCCCGGCTGGTGACCAGCTTCGTGTTCGGCTCGGACGAGCTGTACACGTGGCTTGACCGCAACCCCCGGGTACGGCTGCTGCGCACCGAGACCGTCAACGACCCCGCCGTCATCGCCCGCCAGCACGCGATGACCTCGATCAACACCGCGCTCCAGATCGACCTGCACGCGCAGGCGAACGCCTCGTACATCCGCGGCACGGTGTGGTCGGGATTCGGGGGGCAGCCGGACTTCGTCGCGGGCGCCCTGCACGCGCAGGACGGGCGGGCTGTCATCGCCCTGCCCAGCTGGCATCCCAGGGCCGATGTGTCCACGGTCGTGTCCACGCTGACCGAACCCACGACCAGCTTCCAGCACAGTCATGTCGTCAGTGAGCAGGGCATCGCCGCGCTGTGGGGGAGCAGCCAGCAGCAGCAGGCCCGCGACCTCGTCGAGAAGGTCGCGCATCCCCGCGCCCGCCCCGCGCTCGCCGAAGCCAGTGGTGCCCGGCCGCGCCGGGAAACCCGGTCGCACGTGGCCTGACCGGGAGATCAGCCGGCTGTGTCGAGGACTTCGGAGAGCGGGCGGCGTGGGGTCGCCGGCAGCGCGGGAGCGGACGCGTCCGGGTAGCCCACCCGCAGGATCATCTGGGCGGCCCCGCTCCCGCCGGTGGTGTCCCGGACGAGGCCGCGGGTCGCCTCGATGTCGATCGCCTGGCCGAGCGGCGAGGTGGCCAGGCCCGCAGCCGTCGCGGTGAGCAGCACCCGGCCGAGCGCCCGCCCCGCGCGGAGCCGGTCCGCCACGCTGTCCGCGTCGGTGCCGAGCACCAGCACGCCCGGGTGCTCCACCTCCAGCTGGCGCAACCGCTGGCCGGCCTCGCCGACGACGTCCAGCTCGCGGAGCGGGAACTCCGACTGGCGCGGCTGCCCGGAGCCGACCACCGCGCTGCGCGGGATGCCGTCGGGCGCGTTCGGATCCGTGCGACTCCACTCCCGCAGCTCCGCCTGATAGGCCGGATCGTGCGTCTCGATCCAGTCCGCCCGCGCCAGCAGCACCGACAGCTCCACCCGGGCGTCCGGGTTGACGAGTGCGACCAGCCAACATCCCTCCGCCTCGGCCGCCCGCCGCAGGACGCGGGTCAGCTCGGCCGGGAGGTCGGCGGGGTCGAACGGGCGGCGCTCGGTGTGCCGGCGGGTGATCGCGGCGGTGAGCGCCGCCTCGTCCTCCGTCGGCGGTCGGCGGCCCATCACACGGAGGGTGGCCAGCCTCCCGGTGAGGATGTCGGTGCCGTCCGGCAGCTCGTCGACCACCACGTCGAGCCCGGCGTCGCGCAGCGTCAGCCACGCGTTGAGCAGCGCCGCGCCGCAGCTCACCACCAGTTGCCGATGGTCCGGGTCGACGACGGGGACCGCGCGGGCCAGATCCGCGGACAGCTCCAGGGCGTCCTCGCGCAACCGCCACCGCCACGGCTGGGAGTTGTGGATCGACGGGGCGAGGACCGCGGCCTCCACCGCGGCCCGCCCCTGATCGGCGGTTATCACCATCCCGCGTGTGACCATGAGCTCGCTCTTCTCTGGGTTCGGGTCCGTGTCCCGGCACTGTTGTCCGCGGTCATGCGTCCGCGGTCATGCGTCCGCGGTCATTGTCATGTGCCTGCGGTCATTGTCATGTCGTCGCCCGCCGCGCGGCCCGCAGGACGCCCTCGGGTGTGCTGGCGTACGGGAGGGTTCTTGCCTCGGGCCAGGGATCAGCGGAAGGTGGCTCACCCGCGGACCCGGAACCGGATGACGGGCTGACCGGTCGGAGTACCGGCGCCGGCTGCGTCGCTGCCCGGGGGTGAGCCGCGGGCGCACACCGGAGCTGGACGAGGTCGGCCGCGGTGGCATGGGCCAGCGCCGCCGCGCGGTGGCGGTCGCGGCGCAGGGCCCACGGAGCGTCGAGGACGACGGTCTCGCCGCGCTCGGCCGCGATGCGCGCGTGCCGCAGCAGCTCGTCGTACCCCGCGTCGGTGGTGGCACCGGTCGCGCTGTCCGGACCGCTGTCGGCGACCCCGGCGACCCCGGCGGCCCCGGCGGCCCCGGCGGCCCCGGCGGCCGTTCGCCCGGTGGCCGGGGTCTCGGCCCGCAGCAGTGTCCATCCCTCCGCTTCGGCCAGGGCCGCGGCCAGCTGGCTGCGCCCCGACTCCGCGGGCCCGCCGACGAGCACGAGCCGCACCCGCCCGCGGCGCAGGTTCGACAGGGCCAGGGTGGCGAGTGCGCGTGCCTCGGCCGCGGCGGAGCTGTCGCCCTGGGCGTGCCGGGTGCAGGCGACCTTGCAGCGGACGAACGCCCGGTAGGCGACGTAGAGGTGCTCCAGCGATCTGGGGTGGGTCTCCGCGGCGTGTTCGCGGTAGCGGTCCAGGAAGAAGGCGGCGAGATCGGGGCGGCCGAGGCGTTCCAGGTCCATCGCGAGGAACGCGATGTCCGCGAGGATGTCACCGACGCGCAGTCGCTGGTCGAACTCGAGGCAGTCCAGGATGCGGGGGCCGTCGTCGAGGCAGTAGATGTCGTCGGCAAGCAGGTCGCCGTGGCCGTCCCGGATCAGTCCGCGGCGCTGCCGCTCCCGAAGCAGGGGTTCGCGCCCGTCCAGGTAACGGGCGGCGAGGCGGCCGAGGGCGTCGATGGTGGCGGGGTCGAGAACGGTTCCGACGTAGGGCTGGATGCCTGCCATGCCCTCGTCCCAGAGCCGGCGCAGGGCGGCGGGAGAGGCGGCGTCGCTGATCTGGGCGGAGGTCTCGCAGCGGCTGTGGAAGCCGGCGAGCAGGCGGGCCACGGCCCGCAGGTGTCCGGTGACATCATCGCCGGCGGCGACAAGGGCGGACAGCCGGCGGTCGGCCGGGAGGCGCCGCATGACGACCATGTGGTCGCAGAGGTCGCCGTCGGGGCCGACCACGTCGGCGACACCGAGATAGACGTCCGGCGCCAGTCTCCGGTTCAGGTCCACCTCGTCGTGGCAGGCGGCTCGGCGTGCCTGCCGCGTGCGGAAGTCCAGGAACCCCAGGTCGGCGGGCTTCTTGGTCTTGTAGACCCGGTCGCCCATGAAGACCAGGACGGAGGTGTGCGTCTCGACCAGCCGGGCCGGCTGCACCGCCGCGTCCATGACCGCGGGCCCGGCTGGACCGGGCCGCGGGGGTACCGAGGCCACCGCCCGTTCCGGGGCTGCCGCCGAGGTAGGGACCGTACCTGCCGCTGTCGCCACACCCATGTCTCGACCCTGCCCCCGAAACGCTCCGGGTACCGCATTCCTGAGTAGCACGGACGGGGTTCGAAGGTCCCGGACGAGCGGGACCAAGGAAGGGTCCCAGGCCCACGAGGGCAGCCACGGAAGACCACTCCGGGCCGCCCGGTCCGAGGCACCCTCCACGTTCAGGGGTGCCGGCCCTCCGGGCGCGGGCGGTGGGCCGCGGTGGCGGCACGCATGGTGGGAAAGATCATTTCGGGCTGGACCTTCGCGGTCAGCCCGTACGCGGTGAGGTCGTCGAGCAGGTCGTGCTTGACGTGGGCCAGGCCGAAGGCGACGCCTCGGCCGGTCACCTCGGCGCGCAGGTCCTCGAGGGCGTCGAGAGCCGTGATGTCGACCTCGACGATGGCCTCCATGTTGAGGACGAACCAGTCGACGTCGTCGGTGCACGCGTCGAGGGCCGCGAGTGCGCGGCGGCGGAAGTTCTCGGCGTTGGCGAAGAAGAGCGGCGAGTCGTACCGGTAGGCGAACAGCCCCGGCACGGTGTGGGCGCTCGGGTAGTCGTCCACGTCGTGCATCCCGTCCAGGCCGGGGACCTGCCCGAGCACCGCGTCGTGCGGCCGGGCGACCCGGGCCAGCAGGTCCAGCAGCGACACGCCGATGGCCACCAGGACCCCGTACAGGATGTCGAAGACCAGCACGCCGCCGGCGGCGGTGAGCGCGAGCGACAGCTCGCTGCGCCGGAACGAGGCAAGCCGGCGGAACCCGGCGACGTCGATCAGGCGGACCGCGGCGAAGATGATGATCGCGCCGAGCGTCGCCCTCGGGAACATCGCCAGTGCGGGGCGCCCGAAGGTGAGGACCAGGACGACGGCGACCAGGGCGACCAGGGAGTACCCCTGGGTGCGCGCGCCGCTGGACGCGGCGAGCGCGGTGCGGCTCCCGCTGCTGCTGACCGGGAAGCCCTGCCCTGCTCCCGCCCCCAGGTTCGCCGCCCCCAGGGCGAACAGCTCCCGGTTGGCGTCGATGCGGTGGCTGTCGCGACCGCCGAAGGCACGGGCGGTGAGCATGTTGTCGGCGAACCCGACGAAGAGGATGCCGAGCGCGGACGGCCCGAGGTCGACGAGGTCGGAGCCCGTGGGCAGCACCAGATGCGGGAGGCCGCCCTCGACGGCACCCACCACCCGGACGCCGTGCCCGTCGAGGCCGAACACCCAGACCGCGAAGGTCGCGATCATGATCACGATGAGGGGGCTCGGCAGCCGGGGCGCCCAGCGGTGGAGCGCGACGAGCAGGGCGAGGGACGCGGCGGAGACGGCGAGAGTGCCGAGGTGCAGGTGGTGCAGTGAGCCGGCGAACGAGTGGAGTTCCCCGTACAGACTCCCGCTGTCGACCGGGACGCCGGTCACCTTCTCCGTCTGCCCGACGATCATGATGACCGCCACGCCGGCGAGGTAGCCGACGAGGATCGGCCGGGAGAGCAGCTGGGCGATGACGCCGAGCCGGGCGATCCCGGCGGCGATCGCGAGGACCCCGACCCCCACGGCGAGGGTGGCGGCCAGGGCGGCGTGCCGGTTCGGATCACCCGCCGCCAGCGGGGCGACAGCGGCCGCCGTCATCAGCGCCGTGGTGGATTCCGGGCCCACCGACAACAGCCGCGACGACCCGAGGACCGCGTAGGCGACGATGGCGGGCGCGATCGCCCACAGGCCCGCCACGGGCGCCACGCCCGCGAGTGCGCCGTAGGCCATGACCTGCGGGATCAGGTAGGCGGCCACGGTCAGGCCACTTGCGACGTCCCCGCGCACCCACCGGCGGGAGTAGCGGGGCAGGGATGGGAGGCGCAGGGGTACCCGGGGCACGTCACTCCTGGTTGCTGGTGGCGCAGGTTGTTCCGCTCGCCGGACCCAGTTCGTCCGGTCTGTCAGAAAAGAGGATGTCCCAGGTCACGGGCTGACCTGTGCAGCCTTCGGCAGGGTTGCCGAGGGCAGCAGGTCCTGTTCCCGTGTGCCGAACGGCTCCGCCGGCAGTGCCCGAGGCCGTATCGTCGCGGCCCATGGAGAAGATCCGGGTGTTCGTTCTCGACGACCACGAGATCGTGCGGAACGGTCTGCGTCAGACGCTCGCCCGGCATGACGACATCGAGCTCGTCGGGGAGGCCGGGCTGGCCGCGGAGGCGCTGCGGCGCATTCCCGCCCTGCGCCCGGACGTGGCGGTGCTGGACGGGCGGCTGCCGGACGGCAGCGGCATCGACGTCTGCCGTGAGGTGCGGTCCACCCTCCCGGACGTGGCGTGTCTGATCCTGACGTCGTACGACGACGACGAGGCGCTGTTCTCGGCGATCATGGCTGGGGCGGCCGGCTACGTGCTGAAGGAGATCCGGGGCAACGACCTGGTCGGCGCGATCCGGGCGGTGGCGTCGGGGCAGTCGCTGCTGGCGCCGTCGGTGACCCGCCGGGTGCTGGAGCGGCTGCGGGAGGGCCCGCACCAGGATCCTGCGCTGGCCTCGCTGAACCAGCGTGAGCGGGAGATCCTGCAGCTGATCGCGGACGGTCTGACGAACCGGCAGATCGGTACCCGGCTGGGCCTGTCGGAGAAGACCGTGAAGAACTACGTGTCGAGCATCCTGGAGAAGCTCGGCCTGGCCAGCCGTACGCAGGCCGCCGTCTACCTCTTGAAGCAGGCCGGCGAGTAACCACCGCGACCTTCGCCTTCCTCACGCCGTCCCCGACGGCGGCGCCGCGGCCGGTTGTCTGGTCGAGTGAGCCGCGTCGTGTGGACCGCGCCCTGCCCGGCTCGGCGACGGTAGTCGGGGTACGCAGCGGGCACAACGTGGCTGTCGGCGTCGCCTTCGACCGGCTGGTGATCGAGTTCGCGGACCAGGTCCCCGGCTACGACATGCGGTACGTCCCCGACGTGCGCTCCCCGAACGGCCTGGGCGTTGACGACCGGGTCGGTTTCCGGGTGCTCGAGCTGTCGAACCCGCCACGGCTGGCGATCGACCTGGCGGCATGAGGCCCGCCCCGCCCGCGGTGGCAACGCGCTCGTGGCGGTCAGGGCGAGGCGCGGGTGACGCGCCGACGATGGGGGGGCTGAGTGATGGCGGCGACACCGCCTCGTTGGAGGGCCCTGCATGGTGATGACGACGAGGTCGGCTGGCCGGACGGGCCCGGTCGGGACATCGTGGTCGGGCTCGACGGTTCCGCGGACTCGGAGCGCGCACTGCACTGGGCCGTCCGGGAGGCCGTGCTCCGCGGGACCGGTGTGCGCGCGGTGCTGGCCTGGGCGTCCGCCGGACCGCCACAGGACGGATCGCGCCCGCCACCGGCGACGTCGCCGGAACATCCGCGGTGGACGGCCCAGTGGATCCTCAACGAGGCGGTGGACAGGGTGCGTGCGGAGGAGCCGTACGCCCGTATCGTGGCCCGGACCGTCTTCGGGCCTCCCGTGCGGATGTTGCTGGCCGAGGCCGACGGCGCCGAGATGCTCGCTGTGGGTGCCCGCGGCGCGACTCCGTCCGGCCGCATGCCGACCGGCTCGGTCAGCCTCGCCTGCCTGCACGGCGCGCCTGTCCCGGTCGTCATCGTGCACGGCGGCGGCGCCGGCTGGGAGGGCCACCGCCCGATCGTCGTGGGTGTCGACGGCTCGGCCTCCTCCCAGGTCGCGCTCGCCTGGGCTGTTCGGGAGGCGCGGCTGAGGGCCGCCCGGCTACGGGTCGTGCATGTCTGGACGCCGCCGCTCGCGTTGGAGGACGGGACCGGTGCGGCAGGCGAGGAGCTGTTCCGCGCCGCCGAGCTGTTCCGCGCCGCCGCCCGTGTGCTCCTTGACGATGCTGTGCGCGTCCTCCATGGGCCGGCCGGCGCCGGAGTCGAGGCGGAGCCGGTGCTGGTGCGGGGCGGGGTGAGTCGCGAACTCATCAGTGAGGCCGCCCGGGCGCAGATGCTGGTTCTCGGCGCACGGGGCCGGGGTGGTTTCGCGGAACTCGTGCTCGGCTCCACGAGCTCGCAGTGCGTGGCGCACGCCGGCTGCCCGGTCGCCGTGGTGCGCGGGACCGCCGGTGGCGCCGCACTGGAGGGACCGAAGGTCCTGGCGAACCGGCAGGCAGGTCGCCCGGGGGCCCACACTCCCGTCCTCTGATCGCCGGTGTCGAACAGGCTCTGTCGGTGACGACCAGCGATCCTATGGACGCGCCACCAGCAGTCGAAGGCCGGACCGCAGTGTGGTCGGGCCGCTGCCGGGCCCTCGCGAAAAGCGGCCGAACGAGGCGCCTTCGCGTATTCTGCTGGCGTGGCGGCAAGATCGCAGTCATCTGCCTCATATCTGTCGGATGCAACGCATCCGACCGGCCCACAGGCCGGCAGCCCACAGGCCGGGCCGGTCGTACCGCCGGTGCCGCCGCCGGGAGACGGGCTGACATTTCCCGCGGTGGCCAGGCTGGAGCTCGACGACCTGCTCAGCCAGCTGGTCGATCGGGCCCAGGACGTGCTGGCCACGCAGGGGCGGTTGCGCGGCCTGCTCCAGGCCAACCAGATCATCACCACCGACCTGCGGCTGTCCGTCCTGCTGCGGCGTGTCGTCGAGGCCGCCTGCGACCTGCTCGGGGCCCGCTACGGCGCCCTGGGGGTCATCGCGCCCGACCGCACACTGGAGGAGTTCGTCCACGTCGGCATGGATGAGCCGGACGTCGATCGGATCGGGCATCTGCCTACCGGGCACGGTCTGCTGGGCCTGCTCATCGACGACCCCCGTCCGCGCCGCGTCGACGGCATCGCCGGCGCCGCCGGCTCCCAGGGCTTCCCGGCGGGTCATCCGCCGATGACGACCTTCCTCGGGGTGCCGATCATCGTGCGGGGGCAGGTGTTCGGCAACCTGTATCTGACCGACAAACACGGCGGCCTTCCTTTCACCGCGGAGGACGAGGAGCTCGCCCTCGCTCTGGCGGCCAACGCCGGCGTGGCGATCGCGAACGCGCGGCTCTACCACGAGTCGCAGCAGCGGCATCTGTGGATGACTGCGTCGGCGGAGGTCGCCCGGTTGCTGATGGCCGGCGCCGACGACGCGCTCACCGCTGCCGCGCGCCGGGTTCAGGACGTCGCCGGCGCGTCCTTCGTCGCTCTCGCGCTGCGCGCGGATGACCACGCCGACCCGGAGGGAGACCTGGACCACGGCGGGCATGTCCGGGTCGCCGCGGCGCTCACGGCGCCCGCCGTCGAGGGCGGGGCTGATGTCCCGGTCGAGGGCGACACCGAGCGCGTCGGTCGTCTCATCCCACTGGAGCACACGCTGACCGGACGGGTGATCGGCGAACGGCAGGCCCTGCGCGTCGCCGACGCGGAACTCGACGCGGTCCCGGACGAACGCGGGCCGGACACCGGGCCGCTCCTCGTCCTTCCTCTCGTCACCGGCGCCGAGCAGTGCATCGGAGCCCTGCTCATCGGGCGGCACCGCGGCGCCCGAGCCTTCACCGACAGCGACCTCGACGTGGCCACCGGCTTCGCCGGCCACATCGCCGTCGCCCTCGAGCTCGCCCGGACCAAGGCCGACCAGGAACGCCTGAGGGTCCTCGCCGACCGCGGCCGCATCGCCCGCGACCTGCACGACCACGTCATCCAGCGCATGTTCGCCGTCGCCCTCGGCATGCAGGATCTCGCGCAGTACGAGAACCCGTCGAACGCCGAGCGGCTCAGCGGCTACGTCGAGGACATCGACGCCACCATCAAGGACATCCGTCGCTCCATCTTCGAGCTGCGCGGGCAGGGGCCCGCCAGGCGCGGCCACCTGCACGCCGGGCTCACAAAGATCGCCGCGGAGGTGCGGCCCGCTCTCGGTTTCGCCCCCGCCCTCAGCCTGACCGGTCCCCTCGACACCGTCGTCGACGACCAGCTCACCGACCACCTCCTCGCCGTGGCGAGGGAAGCCCTGACCAACGCCGCCCGGCACGCCCACGCCACGCGGGTCGAGATCCGCGTGGCGGTGGAGGGGGACACGGTCACCCTCGAGGCCGTCGACGACGGTGTCGGCCTCGGTGACACCGCCCGCCGCAGCGGCCTGGACAACCTACGGGCACGGGCCGAGGGGCTCGGCGGCACCTTCACCGCGACGACCGCGCCGGCCGGTGGGACTCACCTGCGCTGGACCGCACCTCTCTGACGAGACGCCGCCGGACCCTCTGACAGGGCACTGCCGGGCTACCCGACCGTCGTTCTTCCAGACTCTGATCAGTAGTGGATGACCGGCTCGCGGCCCAGCAGGTCGGCGTAGTCGCTGGGGAGCTGCCCAGCGACATCCTCGAACTCGCCCGGACCGACCGACGCCTTCAGCGCCGCGACCACCGCCCGGGCGTGTTGGCGGGCATGCGCCTCGTCGCAGCCCTCGCCCTCCCGCTCGGCGACGCGCCGATAGAACTCGTCGAGCCCGAACCGTTCGCCACGGCCGGCTGGCGGCAGTGCCTGGGCGAACAGCGGCGGGAGCTGGGAGGCCAGGTCCTTGGTCTCCCCGCCGGACAACCGCTCGCCGAGTACCGACAGAGTCGCCCGCACGGCGGCCTCGGCGTGCTTGACGCTGTCTATCCGGGCGGTCCCGCGGACGGCGGAGACGATCTCGTCCTGCTTCAACAGCTTCACCTTTCCCATCAGCGACACGCTCCGAGCGGGCCTGTGGGTGGTCCCGACACCGGATCCTGGCCTCGGCGGCCATGCTCCGTCAGGTGCTCCTTCCGTCATCGCCCTCCCCGCGGTGCCGGGCGCGAAACCGTCCCGCCTTCGCGGATGGCGCAGTTCTCGCCCGATGCGCGCGACGAGGAGGGAACGCGCGACGAGGAGGGAAACGGACCGCCCCCGGGACGAGGCCAACGTCGTCCCCGCCTGGCCGGGCGTCACGAGTAGCACGGACAGCAGCACGAGACGCTGCGCGGTCCGGAGACAGCCGGACCTGTCGGCGTGCCCCCGGTGGGCCTCTTGCCATCGCTGTCGGTCATGCCCTCCGACCACCTCGTGGCGGCCGATGCGATGACCGCACCGCGTCGAGCACCCGGTCGATGATCGAGGCGACCGGCCCGATGGTCCACTGGGCCGCTGGTGACCCCGCAGTGAACGGGTGCGGATGGGTAGGAGCGATCTTCTCGACGGTGCGCAGCCGGCGGCCCATGTGCTCGAGCTGGTCCTCGGTGCGGGCGGCGCGGATGCGTGGGAACTCCTCGCTTTCCTCGTGCTCGGCGTGATCGGAGACGGCCTTCTCGAACTCGGCGAGCCGGCGGTCGAACTCGGCACTGTCGACGTCCATCTTCTCCAGCACCCTGAGGACCTGGGCGGCCTCGTCCTCCTCCCGGTTGCGGGCCTCGGCGACGGTCCGGTCGGCCTCGGCGGTCACCGGCCGCAGGACCATCTCCTCCGCCGTCTCGTGCACCGCGAGCAGCGCGCGCAGCTCGTCGAAGGCCTGCTTCCTGTGCTCGCCCGTCGTGCTCTGGATGTCGGCGAAGAGGTCACGGACGCGGGCGTGCTGACGGAGCAGGACACCCACGACGTCGTCGTCGGGCAGCTGGGCGGCGCGGGCGCGCTCGACCTCGGCTTCGCTCATCGCCATCGGGCACTCCATCCCGTGACGCCCCGCCCGGCGAGGCGGGGCGGATTCGGTGGACAGATCTGGACGTGCCCGGGTGCCCGGGTCCGAACCGCCCCCGCGCTGCTGCTCCCGGGCAGATCACCGGGGGTGGTTCCTCGGCGTCGGTCTGTTCGCTCTGATCGTGCCTGGCCGCCCTCGAGCCGCCTCGGAGACCGCGGACGGCGATCGGCGTCACCTGGCCTTCGATCCGCCAGCGGGACGGAGCTCGTCCTCGACTACAACGCCCACACCCAGCCGTCCAGTCAGCTCGGCCGCACCATCGTCCTGGGTGCGGGGGCCGGGCGGTTTCCGCGGTTCTTGGAAGGCGGCGATCATGTCGGAGAAACACCTCTTTGGCATCCTCAGCGAGCTGGTGGCTACCTCGCGCCTGGTAGTGGACCGTCCGGCCGGAAGCAGGCATCCGCGAGTGCCGCAGGCCGTGTATCCCGTCGACTACGGCTACCTGGAAGGCACCGTGGCCGCCGACGGCGACGGTGTGGATGTCTTCTGCGGCAGTGCCGCCTGCACTGGCGTCGTGGGATTCTTCGTGACGGCAGATCTCGTCAAGCGCGATGTGGAGATCAAGGTGCTGATCGACTGCACCGCCGACGAGATCGAAGGTGTGCGACATCTGCTGGACGATGTCCTGGAGATCGGCGGCATGCTCGTGCTGCGGTCCACCGAGCCTGACTGAGGACGCCGAAACACCTGTGCGACGCCGCCATCGGTTGCGCCACCTCGGTCTTCCGCCCGCGGCAACTGACACCAGGTCACGCCGAAGAGCATTGAGGCATGGAGGATGCCAGGACGCTTGTCCGGGAGCGGGAGGTGTCGTCGGGAGTTCGCGATCAGTCAGAGTCCCGTCCCCCGCGGTGGTGTGCTCTTCCTCGACGAGGCTCCAGAGAACGCAAGTGCACCCGAGGTGGTTGATCCTTAAAGGCCTCGGGCATTCCAGACTTGACCGGCGTCCCAGAGGATGATCTTGTCGTGGCTGGCGGTGGCGAGCAGGGTGCGTCCGTCGCGCAGCGGCACGGCCGCCATCGTGTGCACCGCCTTTTTGTGGCCGGTGATCGTGGCGACGTGGTCTGTGTTGGTGGGGTCCCATAGCCGCACGGTGCGATCGTCGCTGGCGGTGGCGAGGAGGGTGCGGCCGTCATGCAGCGGCACGGCCGCCAAGGCGCGCATCCCGTAGCTGTAGCCGGTGATGGTGGTGACGTGGTCTGCGCTGGTGGGGTCCCATAGCTGCACGTCGCGGTCGTGGCTGGCGGTGGCGAGGAGGGTGCGGCCGTCATGCAGCGGCACGGCCGCCAAGGTAGACACCGAGTGTTGGTGGTGGCCGGTGATGGTGGCGACGTGGTCTGTGCTGGTGGGGTCCCATAGCCGCACGGTGCGATCGTGGCTGGCGATGGCGAGGAGGGTGCGGCCGTCATGCAAGGGCACGGCCGCTATGTCGCGCACCGAGCCGGTGTGGCCGGTGATGGTGGCGACGTGGTCTGTGTTGGTGGGGTCCCATAGCTGCACGGCGCGGTCGTGGCTGGCGGTGGCGAGGAGGGTGCGGCCGTCATGCAGCGGTACGGCCGCCAAGGCTGTCACCGAGCCGGTGTGGCCGGTGATGGTGGCGACGTGGTCTGTGCTGGTGGGGTCCCATAGCTGCACGGTGCGATCGTCGCTGACGGTGGCGAGGAGGGTGCGGCCGTCATGCAGCGGCACGGCCGCCAAGGCGCGCACCCAGTTGGTGTGGCCGGTGATGGTGGCGACGTGGTCTGTGCTGGTGGGGTCCCATAGCCGCACGGTGCGATCGTCGCTGGAGGTGGCGAGGAGGATGCGGCCGTCATGTAGCGGCACGGCGGTCACGGCGCGAACCCAGTCGGTGTGGCCGGCGAGGGTCCGGTGGCCGGTGCTCTTCCTGATGGTCTGCAGAGACTCCAGGGGGCTGACGTGGTCAGGGCCGAGGGTGCGGCGTTGGTAAGCGAGTAATCCCTCACGGCTCTGTCGATCATTCGGGGAAGTGGAAGTGTCGGCGGGATCAGGGGCACTGGTGGGGAAGGCCGGTGCAGTGGTGGGTTTGGCGCGTCCGGTGAGGGCGTGGCGGACGTGGTCGAGAAGGTGTCGGACGGCTTTGTCGGAGTCATGGTCGAAGAGGTCGATGGAGACGACGGCGCCGAGTAGCCCCGGCCGTGGGCAATCTGCGACCCGCAAGGGCAGGAGCTTGCGTTCGAAGCCGAGGGGGTCCGCAGCCTGGGCGGCCTGCCATTCCGCCTGCCCGTAGACCGAGGTCAGGTAGGCGTGAGAGAGCACCGCGACCGTGCGTCGGGCATGTTGCACGCCTTGTTGCATGCGGACCTGCCAGTTCGATCCGGCGACGAAGTCCCAGGCTTGGACGAGCACCCGGTAGCCGGCTTCTTCGAGCTGCCAGGAGATCCACTCCGCCCATTCACGATCAGCCGCCGTGTACGAGATGAAGAAGTCCCAGCCCGGATCGCTACCGATCGCGCCGTCCGTGTTGCCCCCGCCTGTCACCCGGCTAGTGTGCCACCGGCACGGAACGCGTCAGATCGTCCTGCTATGGCGTGCGCCAGGTTCCCTGTTTGTGACGTGGAACACGGTGTACTTTCGTTTCCTCGACGAGGCTCCAGAGAGCACAAGTGCATCCGGTCTGTCCGTTTTCGCGGTCAGCTAGTCATTCCGAAGCTTGGCCGGTCTTCCACAGGAGGATCGTCTGGTCGTCGCTGGCGGTGGCGAGCAGGGTACTTCCGCCGCGCAGTGTGACGGTTATCAGGGCGGTCACCATGCTGGTGTGGCCGGTGAGGGGTTCACCGAAAGGCTGTCCGTTGGTGGGGTCCCACAGCCGCACGGTCTCGTCGTTGCTGGCGGTGGCGAGCAGGGTGCGCTGGTCGGGGAGCGTGAGGGCGGTCAGGGCGGTCACCGGGCGGGTGTGGCCGGTGAGGGGTTCACCGAAAGGCTGTCCGTTGGTGGGGTCCCACAGCCGCACGGTCTCGTCGTTGCTGGCGGTGGCGAGCAGGGTGCGCTGGTCGGGGAGCGTGAGGGCGGTCAGGGTGGTCACTGTGTCGGTGTGGCCGGTGAGGGGTTCACCGAAAGGCTGTCCGTTGGTGGGGTCCCACAGCCGCACGGTCTTGTCCCAGCTGGCGGTGGCGAGCAGGGTGCGTCCGTCGGGCAACATGAGGGCGGTCAGGGCGGTCACCGGGCGGGTGTGGCCGGTGAGGGGTTCACCGAAAGGTTGTCCGTTGGTGGGGTCCCACAGCCGCACGGTCCGGTCGTTGCTGGCGGTGGCGAGCAGGGTGCGCCGGTCGGGGAGCACGACGGCGGCCAGGGCAGTCGCCCCGCGGGTGTGGCCGGTGAGGGGTGTGTCGTGGGGTTCTCCGTTGGTGGGGTTCCACAGCCGCACGGTCTCGTCGTTGCTGGCGGTGGCGAGCAGGGTGCGCCGGTCGGGGAGCGTGAGGGCGGTCAGGGCACGCACCCCATCGGTGTGGCCGGTGAGGGGTTCACCGAAAGGCTGTCCGTTGGTGGGGTCCCACAGCCGCACGGTCTCGTCGTCGCTGGCGGAGGCGAGCAGGGTGCGCCGGTCGGGGAGCACGACGGCGGCCAGGGCGGTCACCGGACCGGTGTGGCCGGTGAGGGGTGTGTCGTGGGGCTCTCCGTTGGTGGGGTTCCACAGCCGGATGGTTCGGTCGTTGCTGGCGGTAGCGAGCAGGGTGCGCCGGTCGGGGAGCACGACGGCGGCCAGGGCGGTCACCGGGCGGGTGTGGCCGGTGAGGGGTGTGTCGTGGGGTTGTCCGTTGGTGGGGTTCCACAGCCGGATGGTTCGGTCGTTGCTGGCGGTAGCGAGCAGGGTGCGCTGGTCGGGGAGCGTGAGGGCGGTCAGGGCGGTCACCCCATCGGTGTGGCCGGTGAGGGGTGTGTCGTGGGGTTCTCCGTTGGTGGGGTTCCACAGCCGGATGGTTCGGTCGTTGCTGGCGGAAGCGAGCAGGGTGCGCCGGTCGGGGAGCACGACGGCGGCCAGGGCGGTCACCGGCCCGGTGTGGCCGGTGAGGGGTTCACCGAAAGGCTGTCCGTTGGTGGGGTCCCACAGCCGCACGGTCTCATCGTCACTGGCGGAGGCGAGCAGGGTGCGCCGGTCGGGGAGCACGACGGCGGCCAGGGCGGTCACCCAGTCGGTGTGGCCGGTGAGGGGTTCGCCGGCGGGTTCTCCGTTGGTGGGGTTCCACAGCCGCACGGTCTCATCGTCGCTGGCGGAGGCGAGCAGAGTGCGCCGGTCGGGGAGCGTGAGTACGGCCAGGGCGTTCACCGGGCGAGTGTGGCCGGTGAGGGGTTCACCGAAAGGCTGTCCGTTGGTGGGGTCCCACAGCCGCACGGTCCGGTCGTTGCTGGCGGAGGCGAGCAGGGTGCGTCCGTCGGGCAACGTGAGTACGGCCAGGGCGCGCACCGCGCGGGTGTGGCCGGTGAGGGGTTCACCGAAAGGCTGTCCGTTGGTGGGGTTCCACAGCCGCACGGTCCGGTCGTTGCTGGCGGAGGCGAGCAGGGTGCGCCGGTCGGGGAGCGTGAGTACGGCCAGGGCGGTCACCGCGCGGGTGTGGCCGGTGAGGGTTTGGTGGGTGGTGCCGTTCCAGATGGCGTGTGAGGGTCGCCAGTCCCGGCCGAGGAGAAGCCGGGCGGTGTTATCGGCGAGGGTGCCAGCGCGGGTTTTTCGGGCGGAGATCTCGATCCATTCCAGGCGGGACCGGTGGGTGGTGCCGCGCCCGGAGGCGAGTTCGAGCGCGCCGAGGGCAGCGTGCGCCTGGGGGTCAGTGAGGCGGTGTCGTTGCTGGAGCAGGGGGCCGATCCCGATGCGGAGGGCGAAGTCGGGGTCGTGGAGGAGATCGGAGAGGGTGCCGGCGTGCGCGGCGTGTTCGGCCAGGTGAGTACGGGTGTAGTCGCTGGTGGCTTGCCAGTTTCGTTGGTCGGGTGGGCCGGGGGGTGTGAGCATCGTGGTGATGCGCTGGTGTGCGGTGCGGGTGGCGGCGGCCAGGTCGTCGGCGAGATCGCGCAGGTCGTCGTTGTCGCTGTCGGCGAGGGTGGTGCCGGTGGTGAAGTCGCTCAGGCTTTGGTGACGGGGGAGGTAGAGGTCCTGGCTGGCGGAGTTCCCGCGGCGGGTGGCGAGGAAGGGCCGGAAGGAACCGCGGAGAAGCACGCGGGTGGCGGGTTCGGGGACGCCGGCCCAGGTGGCGATCGTGCCGGCGGTCTGGGGTTCGCGGATCGCGGTCACCGTGGCGAGTACGGGGAGGCCGTGGGCCTGCCAGGTGCGGTCGCCGAGGTCGGCGCGCCAGCTGTGGAGGTTGTCGGCGTAGTAGCCGGCGAGTTCTACGGGGAGGCTGTCGACGTCGGTGGGGTTGCGGTTGTGGTCGCGGATCTGGTCAAGGACGGTCAGGGCGTAGATCCACACTCCGCCGGAGCGGTCGAGCAGCGTCCGGCAGAACCGGTCTCCCGGCATCTCCGCCCGATCCAAGGCATTGATGATCAGTGGGTCGTGGGCGGTGATCGCGCTCAGGTAGTCGAGCAGATCCTGTCGGTTGGTGGTGCTTTCGACATCGATGCGTTCGACCCGTGATCCGGTGGGGATGGCGTTGGTTCTGGGGCGGGTGGTGGCCACGATGACCGTGCCCGGTGGCAGGGCCGGGGAACTCCCCCTCGGCCTCCCCCCGGCCGGTGGGGGTGGGGCTTCATCGAGGCCGTCGACGAGGAGGATCACGGGCTGGTCGGGTTCGTCGCGGTCGCGGATCTTCGCGGCGTCGCAGAGCCGGCCGTAGAGCCAGGTGGTGTTGTCGGCCTTGTCGGGCAGGACTCCGCCGGGGGCGGCGTCGTGGAGCTGCCAGCGGGCGATGAGTTGGGCGGCGAGGTTGAGCCGGGCTTTTTCGGGGGTGCGTCCTTCTGGGAGGCGGGTGAAGTGCGCGGGCCAGACCCTTGTGAATGCCAGGTAGGCCGCCAACGCCGACTTCCCCATACCTGCCTCTGCCTCCACCAGCAGATAGCCACCCCGGCGCTGCTGCACACACCGGCCGATGAAGGCGTCGATCTTGCCGATGAGGTCGGTACGTCCCCGGAACCGGGCGACCGGGTTGCTGGTGTCCGCCGGATCGGACAGGCGTAGATCCCCAGGTAGCGGATCGAGATCGATCGTGGCGTGCCGCAGCAGCTGGAACGGGTTGGAGAACCGCTGTTGCAGGACCTGCCCGTAGTTGACCCCGACTGCCGGCCCACCGGTGGAGGTGACGTCCCGAGCTGCGGCGGGAGGTTGCGTGTCTCTTATAAACCTCT
>NZ_JBFLUG010000430.1:0-1035 GCF_041008525.1 Parafrankia sp. FMc2
GGACACACCCGGACCCTACGACCCGATCAACCACGCCACACCAACACCTCAGGACCGCCAAGCCATCAAACCGTCCCAGTCGGCCGGGGATCGAAAAATAAACGATCTACAAGACCTGACCAGTTACACTAACCTCAGGCGATCGACTTCCAGATCAATCGCGGGTCCTAGGTCGAGAATTGCGGCGTTGTTAACCAGAGCCGTTGCGGAGAACCCGCGACTTTCAAGATCGTCCAACAGTGGAGTGAGATTGTTCCATTCTCGGACGTCGAACGCGATCCTGGCCACCTTGCCGGCCGCGGGCTCGCTGGGGTCATCCGGTCGATGAGTATGATCGAGACTGATCACCGTAGCACCCCGCGCAGCCAGAAGTCCTGCGGTAGCCCTACCGATTCCACTCGCGCCGCCCGTCACCACAGCCACTAGCTCGTGATCCCCGGCACTGACCATCGAAATCTCCTTCCGCGGATGGTTCGGGTGTCCGCAGGATCTTGTTAATGTCCGCAGGATCTTGTTAATGGGACTAGTGGCGACGTCTGGTCGCAGACCTCAGTGACTCTCCGCAGTCTCTGGCGACACTGTGTTACTAGGATTCGAATTTACGACTCTAGCACTCGCTGTAGGCCTCAGGGGGCGGTCGGCTCGGCCCTCGCGCTGCTTGCTTATAGGCAAGGAATGGAGATGTGGAGGGGGTATCGATTTACGTCCGGCGGATGCGCCATCATGGGTGTGGTGCTAACGGCGAAGCGGAGGGGGCGAGATCTCGTGCGGGTTCCATCGGCAGTATGGACCAGAGGGCGTCGGTATGTGGTGGACGTCAGATCTGGAATCGTTGGAACCCTTTCCTTTACTAACTAGAAACTAAGTTATCGGAGCGTTGGTCGGTCGGCGTCGAGATTCTGAGAATATCGTGAGATAATTGAATCATGGAACAAGGGTCCGGTTCTCGCATTCCTCGACGCATGCTGGAGGATGTCCGGCTACTTGCGTTGAACGCAGTGGACAGGGGTATGCATCCGCGAGATGCGGCGTTGG
>NZ_JBFLUG010000431.1:0-1000 GCF_041008525.1 Parafrankia sp. FMc2
TTGCGAACCCGCGTCCGAGTGATGGATCAGCTCACCCGCTACGGGCCTGGTGCCGGTCCGGTCCCGTTGCCACAGTGCCATCTCCAGCGCGGTCAGGACGAGTTCGGCGTGCTTGGTGGTCGCGACGGACCAGCCGACGATGCGGCGGGAGAAGGTGTCCACCACGAACGCGACGTAGACGGTGCCGGCCCAGGCTGCGACGTGGGTGAAGTCAGCGACCCAGGTGCGGTTCGGTGCGTCGGCCACGAAGTCGCGTTCCACCAGGTCCGGAGCCCGCGTCGCGGCCGGATCCGCCAGGGTGGTGACCACTTTCCTGCCGCGGACGGCACCGGTGATGCCAAGGTCACGCATGAGGCGTTCGACGGTGCAGCGGGCCACCGGGTGGCCTTGCCGGTGCAGCTCCCGCCAGATCTTCCGCGCCCCGTAGACACGGTAGTTGGCGTCGTAGACCTCGGTGATCAGCGTCGTGAGCTCGGCGTCCCGTACCTGACGGGCGCAGGGCGATGCCTGACGCTGCTTGTAGGCGTAGTAGGTGGAGGGGGCGATGCTGCAGTCGTGCAGGGTCAGCACGCGGCAGATCGGCTCGACACCGCCGAAGCGGTCCCGGTGCTCGTCGATGAACGCTACGAGCGCAGGTGTGGCCGGTCGAGCTCGGCCGCGAAGAAACTCGCCGCGGCCTTGAGGATCTCATTCGCCCGCTTCAGCTCGGCGACCTCCTTCTTCAGGGCCTTGACCTGCGCGGACTCCTCCGTCGTCACCCCGGGCCGGTTCCCGTTGTCGATCTGATCGCGCCGGACCCACTGCCGTACCGTCTCGGCCGTTCCGATGCCGAGCTTGGACGCGACGGCCTTCATCGCGGCCCACTCGGTGGGGTAGTCGGGACGGACCTCGGCGACCATCCGGACCGCACGACGCCGCAGCTCGGCGGGGTAAGGGGAAGGACGTGCCATGACTCGATCCTCTCAGAGAATCAAGCCTCCATCCGACCCGGGGCGGTTCA
>NZ_JBFLUG010000432.1:0-992 GCF_041008525.1 Parafrankia sp. FMc2
GAGAAGATTACAATCCGGCATCGCATCCCACTTCGCCAACGAACATCAGACCGCGACACTCCGGCCGCTAGCGCTGATGCGGAGGGTGACCAGAGGGCTGGTTGCCAAGTGCGTTGGGGGCGTACTCGGGCCGCCTTGCGGCGCACCAGACAACGTCGCTCCCCATTTCCAGTCCTCCAGGTACCCCGCCTGGAGCATAGCGCCCAGCAGCCGCAGGAAACGACTGTCGTGGATTGTTTCCCCCACTGTGTCAAGCATGACCTGGTGGTCAAGCTCCTCGAAACAGCTGGATATGTCCCCCTCGATGAACCAGTGCGTCCCTTTCCAGACGTCGACTACCTCACTTAACGCCGTGTGGCAGCCTCGGCCGGGACGAAAACCATGGGAACGGTCGGAGAACTGGACGTCGTAGTACGCCTCTAGCAGCAAGCGCACGACCTCGGCGACCAGTTTATCCGACCAGGTCGGCAGACCAAGCGGGCGCAGCTTCCCCGATTTCTTCGGGATGTGCACCCGCTTCACCGGTTTCCACCGGTAGCGCTCGTGGCGCACCGCGTCGATGATCCGGTCAATCTTGGCCAGTGACATGCCGTCCACGGTTTCCCCAGTGACCCCAGGAGTCATCGCCCCCTTGTTGGAGTACAGACGCCCATAGGCCACCAGATACAGCGCAGGATTGAACAACTGCCTGTACAGCCTCTCCAGCGGCAGCCCTTTCCTTCCACGTTCACGGAGGACACCAAGGATCGTTTCGGCGCTCTGCATTACGCATGCCTCCCGTCCATTCGATATCCGGCCACCTGTTCCCCTTAGCCCTGCGGACGGCCTTCCCGTCCTCCCCGGTGGGGCGTAACTCCCACGACTACTACTAAGAGAAAACTAAGTTAGTGGAATATTGATGTAGGACAGGTCTGGAGATCGGAAGAAGCCTCGGATAATCTCCGGTGTGGCCAAGAGGCGAGCGAACGCCTTCTTGACGCTGTCGCGCAGTT
>NZ_JBFLUG010000433.1:0-989 GCF_041008525.1 Parafrankia sp. FMc2
GGGCGGGCGGGGTGCGCCGGATCCGGCTCCCGCCGGTCCGCAGCGGCCCGCGGAGGCGACGGTGGGCGGTCCGGAGAACGTGGACGGGCTGCAGGTGTCGGTGGCGCGGGCGGGGAGCCCGGCCGGGGTGGAGGTGACCTTCGACCGGACGAGTCGGACCGCGGATGGCTCGCCGGTGCCCGCGGCTGCCCGCCGGTTCGTGTTCCTGTTCGACGAGAAGCTGCGGTTCAACCCGTCGGCGTTCCCGACGTGCAGTCGGGAGACGGTGGACACCCATGGTGTCGAGGCCTGCCCGGCGGGGTCGCGGGTCGGGTCTGCGCAGGCCAGCTACCCGGATGGCAGTCAGGCGTCGGCGGTCGCGGTGAACAGTCGGGTCGCCGGGCGGGCGGGGGTGGTGCTGGCGTTCCCGTCTACCGGGGCGGTGTTGGAGCAGACCCTGGAGCCGGTGTCGGCGCCGTACCGGGGGCGGTACCGGTGGGCGCTCGACGAGCTGCTGCCGCCGACGAGCACCCCGCCGCAGGACCGTCCCGGCACGACCCGGTTCGTGATCACGTTCGGGGCCGTGACGTCGGCCGGTGGGCGGCCGGTGAGCTATGTGGACAGCACCGACCCGCGTGGGGTTCACCGGTTCGGCCTGTGGAGTGAGTTCGTCACCGGGCAGGTGCTGGTGCCGGCCGATCGGGTGGTTCCACGCCGGTAACCGGGAATCCGATGCCCTCATGAGCAGGGCTGTGGCCGCTTCCCGGGAAGCGGTGGGCGACGGATTGTCGGCGTCGCACAGTCCGCGGCTTTCCGCATCGTCCGCCGGTACATTGTTTTATCTCCCCGCGAGAGGGTAGAGCGACCCTCCTGGCGTGGTTCTGTGGTGCCGGCGGGTTCCTTTCCTGTGCTGTCGTCGACGTCCACCACGTGCCTTCGTGGTGGACGTCGACGACAGTGGGGTTCGGGGCAGGGAGTCCGGGGGGTGTCTCTTATCCACATCCCCCGAC
>NZ_JBFLUG010000434.1:0-987 GCF_041008525.1 Parafrankia sp. FMc2
CAGCCGACTCAAAGCCCGACTCCGCCCGATGCGCGGACTGAAACGCCTGCGCTCCGCCCAGACGATCAGCGCAGGGCACGCCTTCGTCCAGAACATCCGCCGCGGCCACTACGAACTCGGGACCGACCCGCACACACGGCTGACAGCCGCGTTCACCGAACTCACCCTCGCGATCTGACCACCCGCTCGGCAGGGTCAACCATGCCCTGCCTTCCCACAATGCAACAGACTCCGCCGGTGGACCTGCTCGACAACCCCGTCGACTTCGGGGTGCACCGGGCGATCGACGCCGCGGTGCGGCGGGAGGGCCCGAGCCTACCGATGGTCCCGATCTACGTGCCACGCCAACACGATGAGCAGCTACGGACAATTGTCCAGCAGGCTGTGGGTGGAGCAAGTTCAGCCGTGGTGCTGGTCGGCGACTCTTCTTCTGGCAAGAGTCGCACCTGCTGGGAGGCGGTCATGTCCTTGCCGCACGGATGGCGGCTATGGCGTCCGATCAGCCCCAGCCCGCCCCAAGCCCTCTTCGACGGACTTGCCTGTGTCGGCCCTTGGACCGTGGTGTGGCTCGACGACGCCCACGACTACCTCCTCACCACATCCGCCGCCGCGCTCAGTGAACAGGTACAGAATTTGAATGGTCGGGGTCTGTTTGATCACATCCGGTCTGTCCGGGTATGACCCGGCCGTGCTCAGCCCTTGTAGCGGGCATGAGGTATGCGGATGGTGGCGGGCTTACCGCGCAGGGTCGTGCCCGTCGGGAAGCGGTCCGGGCGCAGGCGGCGGACCTGTTCGCCGCCGGGGTCGATCCGGTGGAGGTCGCCGGGCGGCTGCGGGTGAGTACGAAGTCGGCCTACCAGTGGAGAAATAGTCAAGACTTGTGGGTGATGATCGTTAGGCGGCTTGGGTGACGGGTGTGGTGGTGGGTCGTTCGACGAGCTGGCCTGCTTCGAAGACGGCGCCGGCGCGGACGAGGGCGACGAGGTG
>NZ_JBFLUG010000435.1:0-984 GCF_041008525.1 Parafrankia sp. FMc2
TACGCGCTGGTGGTGGAGGAGATCGCGCGGGGGTGGATGAGCGTCTCCGGGGTGATCAACACGCATTTCATCGTGGCGTACCTGGTGTTGCAGCACGGTACGGAGGAGCAGCGCCGGCGGCTGTTGCCGAAGATGGCGACGGGGGAGGTGCGGGGGGCGTTCTCGATGAGCGAGCCGGGGTGCGGTTCGGATGTCGCGGCGATCACGACCCGGGCTGACCGTGAGGGTGACGACTATGTCGTGACCGGGCAGAAGATGTGGCTGACCAACGGTGCCCGCGCCGGGGTGGTCGCGACGTTGGTGAAGACCGACGAGGGTGCCGAGTCGGTGTATCGGAACATGACGACGTTCCTGTTGGAGAAGGAGCCCGGGTTCGGGTCGCACGGCGGGATCACGATCCCGGGCAAACTCGACAAGCTCGGGTACAAGGGTGTCGAGACGACGGAGATGATCCTGGACGGGCACCGGACACCGGCCAGTTCCATCCTGGGTGGGCCGGACGCGGCGGGGCGTGGTTTCTACCAGATGATGGATGGTGTCGAGGTCGGCCGGGTGAACGTGGCGGCGCGGGCCTGCGGCATCATGATCCGGGCGTTCGAGCTCGCGATCGCGTATGCGCAGCAGCGGCGGACGTTCGGCCGGCAGATCGCGGATCATCAGGCGATCGCGTTCAAGCTCGCGGAGATGGCGACGAAGGTCGAGGCCGGGCATCTCATGATGGTCGCCGCCGCGCGGAAGAAGGACAGCGGGCAGCGTAACGACGTCGAGGCGGGGATGGCGAAGTTCCTGGCCAGTGAGTACTGCCACGAGGTGACGACCGAGTCGTTCCGGATCCACGGCGGCTACGGGTACTCCAAGGAGTACGAGATCGAGCGGCTCTACCGCGAGGCCCCGTTCATGCTCATCGGCGAAGGCACCTCCGAGGTCCAGAAGCGCATCATCAGCCGCGCCCTGCTCAAGGAGTACAAGCTCCCCGGCTGAGCG
>NZ_JBFLUG010000436.1:0-980 GCF_041008525.1 Parafrankia sp. FMc2
GTAGGCAGCGGGAGAGGAGGATAAGGGACAGGGGTAGGGGTCGGCCGTGACCGGTGAGGCCAGGCAGGAGCGCCCCCGGGTGGAGATCGAGTACTGCACCCGCTGCAGGTGGCTGCCGCGGGCGGCCTGGCTGGCACAGGAACTGCTGACCACGTTCGAGGCCGAGCTGGGTGCGGTCGCCCTCGTCCCCGGCACGGGTGGCGTGTTCACCGTGCGGGTGGACGGCGAGGTGCTCTGGGACCGGGCGGAGCAGGGCTTCCCCGAGCCGTCCGCGGTGAAGCGTGCCCTGCGCGACCGGGTCGCCCCGGACCGCCCGCTGGGCCACGTCGAGCGCTGACCCCGTCGACCACGGGCCGACGGGGCCCGCCGCCCGCGCGCCCGAAGCCCGCGCTCCGGACAGTCCGCACACCGGAGGCCCACCCCCCTGGACGTCCCGGGGCACCACGATGTGGCACCCCGGGACGTCCGTCAGGGGCGGAGGTTCGGCCTACCGGCGGCCGAAGGCCTGCGTCCAGTAGTGGCGGTAGGTGCCGCCGCCCTGGGCGTAGCCGACACCGAGGTGCGTGTATGCGCAGTTGACGATGTTTGCCCGGTGCCCGGAGCTGTTCATCCACATCTGGATGGTGGCTGCCGGGGTCGTCGAGCCGGCGGCGATGTTCTCGCCAACGTAGCCGTTCGGCCAGCCGGCGGCCTGGGCCCGGCTGCCCGCGGTGCTGCCGTTCTGGCCGGTGTGGCTGAAGTAGTTGTTCGTCGCCATGTCCGCGGAGTGCGCCTGGGCCGCGGCGGTCAGACTGGCGTCGAACGCGAGCGGGCCGCAGCCGGCCCGCTGCCGCTCGACGTTGGTGAGCCGCAGGACCTCGTCCTGCGGGGTGCCGGACCCCGGCGGGTTCGCCGGCGGCGTGGTGGCCGGCGGCGGAGGCGGGGGGTTCTGCGTCGGGGGGTTCGCCGGCGGCGTGGTCGGTGCCGGCGAACCCCCCGAC
>NZ_JBFLUG010000437.1:0-979 GCF_041008525.1 Parafrankia sp. FMc2
GCCGTCGACAACGACGACGCACTGCCCACGCAGTCCATCGCCACATCCACCCCGCCGAGCAGGAAATCGCCCCCGAGCTGCGGGGTCAGCCGCACCGCCCGGCTCGCCCGCCGCACCCCACCGATCGTGTCATCCGGCGCGAGCACCTCGTCGGCGCCGAACCGCACGGCGAGCTCCACCTGCCGGCGATGCTTGGCCACCATCGTCACATGCTCGGCCTTCGTGAACGCCCGCACCGCCAGCAGCGTCAGCAGCCCCACCGCGCCCGACCCGACGATCAGCACCCGGTCCCCGGCCACGATCCCGGCCCGACCCGCGGTGTGCACCGCCGTCGCCAACGGCTCGACCAGCACCGCACGCTCGTCGGCAAGACCGTCGGGCACCGGATGCACCTGGCTGTGATGCGCCACCAACGCCCGGCTCCACCCCCCGCCGGTGTCCGCGCAGTACCCCGTCTGCAACCCCGGCGACAGATGCCCCACCGTCACCCGGTCGCAGCGCGACGTACGCCCCCCCGCGCACGCCCCGCACAGCTCCAAGCCCCGCGCCGCACAGCCCAGCACCGGGTCGATCACCACCCGTGACCCCGCCTCCAACCGCCGGCCATCCCCCAGCGTCACCGACTCCTGAAGATCACCGACGATCTCGTGGCCGGGCGTGAACGGCATCGACACCAGCGGGGAGAAGTAGAACGAGCTCTGCCCCGTCACCGTCGCCAGATCCGACCCGCAGATCCCCGCCAGCCGCGGCCGCACCGTCACCCACCCCGGCCCCGGCAGCGCCGGATCGCCCCGGTCCACCAGCCGCAGCGGCGCCGCGGTCGTCGCCGCCGCCCCCGCCAGCCACGGCAACCGGCCCGACACCACCCGCGCCGCCGCATACCGCGGCAACGACCGGTACACCTCCAGACCGCGCGTCACCGCACCTCACCCGCTCGCACCGCATCCCCCTGACCCACCGAACGATCCTGACCCCCCGC
>NZ_JBFLUG010000438.1:0-972 GCF_041008525.1 Parafrankia sp. FMc2
CTGGTGGGGATCGGCCAGGCCGCGAGGTCGTCCCAGGTCTGGTTGTTCCGCAGACACCACCACAGCCGCCCGAGGGCCTTGTTCGCGAGGTTACGCAACGCCGCGTTGTGGTGGTCGCCGGCGGCTCGGCGCCGGTCGTAGTGGGCGCGGGCGCCGGTGGACTTGGTGAGCATGGCGAAGGCCCACCAGTGGCAGGCGTCCGCGAGGCGCTTGTTACGGATCCGGCGGGCCAGGACCCGGCGGGACCGGCCGGAGGCGCGGGTGACCGGGGCGGTCCCGGCGAATGCGCGCAGCCCGCCAGCAGTGGCGAAACGGCTGAGGTCATCGCCGATCTCGGCCAGGACCCGGGCGGCGAGTACCGGTCCGAGGCCGGGCGCTGAACGCAGGACACCTGCGAGAGGATGCGCCTCGAACTCCACTGCCAGGGCCTGTTCGAGCTGGTCGACGGTGGTGTGCATCGCGGTCAGGATGCCGAGGAGGCCGAGGACTGTCTGACCCAGCGCGGCCTCGACCGGCGGTGGCTGACGCAGCGACGGGGTCCGTAGCGCGGTGACGATCTGCTCGACGAGGCGGGGGTCGTTGCGTCGACCGCAGCGGTGGAGCAGGGCCACGATCTTACGGGCGGTCAGCGTCAGTCCCTGGCCGGGTGTGGATGCGGCCGCCAGGATCGTGAGGGCGGCTTTGTGCTGCAGGTTCGGGAAGGCACGCAGCGCCTGGGGGTAGAACTCCAGCAGCACCGAACGCAGGCGGCTGGTCGTTTGGTGCATGGCCCAGACGGCTTCCTGATGCTGACGGGCGAGCACCTTGACCGCACGGGCACCGTCGCTGAGGGACGGCAACGGGCGGTGCTGGTGGCGGTCGGTGCGCAGGATGTCCGCCAGCACGCGGGCGTCGCCGGGGTCGGACTTCGTGCCGGCCTGGCCGTGGCGTTCCCGGTAGCGGGCAACAGCGCGGGGATTGATCGCGAAGAGC
>NZ_JBFLUG010000439.1:0-948 GCF_041008525.1 Parafrankia sp. FMc2
TGGCAGCGAGTCCAGACCTGCTGGGCTCGATGGTGAAGACGTTCGCGGAGGCGTTGATGGGCGCCGAGGTGGACGGCGTCTGCAATGCGGAATATGGCGAGATATCCCCGGAGCGGGTGAACCGGCGGAACGGCTATCGGGCGCGGGAGTGGGACACCCGGACGGGAACGACCGAGCTGGCGGTACCGAAGCTGCGTCAGGGGTCGTATTTCCCGGAATGGTTGTTGACCCGACGTCGACGTGCCGAGCAGGCGTTGATCTCGGTGGTGGCCACCTCCTATCTGCTCGGGGTGTCCACGCGGCGCGTCGACAAGCTCGTCGAGCAACTCGGCGTCGCGAACATCTCGAAGTCGCAGGTGTCGGTGCTGGCGAAGCAGCTCGATGCCCAGGTCGAGGCGTTTCGCTCGAGGCCGCTGGACGCCGGCCCGTACCGGTTCGTCCAGGCTGATGCGTTGACGATGAAGGTCCGCGAGGACGGCCGCGTGATCAACGTTCACTGCCTGCTCGCCGTCGGAGTGAACGGCGACGGGCACCGGGAGATCCTCGGCCTCGATGTCGTGAGCAGCGAGGACGGCGCCGGCTGGCTGGCGTTCTTCCGGGGCCTGGTCGCCCGCGGCCTGTCCGGCGTGCGGCTGGTGACCTCCGATGCCCACCGCGGGCTGGTGAACGCGATCGGGTCGACACTGCCCGGCGCGTCGTGGCAAAGGTGTCGGACGCATTACCTCCGCGACTTGTCGAACGTGGCCCCGAAGTCGTCGCAGCCGTGGGTCGCCACGCTGGTGAGAACCATCTTCGAGCAGGCCGACGCGACCGCGGTCACCGTGCAGTTCGACCGGGTTGTCGAAGCTCTCACCGAGAAGCTTCCCAAAGCCGCCGACCATCTCTCCCACGCGAAGGCCGACCTGCTCGCGTTCACTGCCTACCCGCGGCAGATCTGGAAGCAGATCT
>NZ_JBFLUG010000043.1:0-59840 GCF_041008525.1 Parafrankia sp. FMc2
GTCTGTGGGCTCGGAGGTGGGGGAAGGGGTAGAAATAAGAGACAGGGTCCGCACCGCCCGCCCGACCTGGGTGAGGATGTCGAACGAGAAGCCGTCCCCGGGATGGCGCAGCGAGCCGTAACGGGCCGGGTCGATGGTGACGAGCCCCCGGCCGGCGAGCGACGCCCCCTCCGTCACCGGAACGAGCACCGGACCACCCACGACGCCGATCCGCTGGGCGGACACACCGACCCAGGCATGGCCCTGGCGGATGATCTCCTCCCGGAGCGCGCCCCATTCGACGTCGGCGTCCACGCCGCCACTCACGTTGAGCCATTCGACGACCACGCTCCCGCTGAAGTCCGCGGCCTTCGCCGGGCGGCGGACGAGCACCCTGGTCCGGTAGGGCGCCGGTGAGCCCGGGGCGAACTCCCAGCGGCCGTCAGCTCCGAGTGCACCGGCGGCCTGATAGGACGTCGCCGTTCCGGCCGCGGCGAACTCCTGCTGGACGTAGCCGGCGGCAGCCAGGTCCGTCGGGGAGCCCGCCGCCGTGAACGGGCCGTTGCCACCGGTCAGCTCGGTGGACAGGTCGGCCGCCGGCCCGGGGGGCGGCGCCGGCCGGGCCGGACGGTCCACGCCCGGAGAGGGCGTCGCGCCTTCGGGGCGGCCCGCGTTCGTCCCGCCGTCGGAGCAGGAGACGCCCAGCACCAGCGCGGCACCGACGAGCAGCGCCACCGCCAGCCGCCACCACGTGACCGGGTGCGGACGTGCCGTCGTGCCGAGCCGCTCCACCGGTCGGTACCTCCGTCCGCAGTGGCGGTACGGCGAGGGTCGCACCTGCTGCCGCCACCTGAGTGAGCGTTCGGAGAACGCCCGGGATGTGATGGTGCGGCAGCATAACGCCCCCCGCCGGCAGGCGGCGGGCCCAAAAGTGCTACCAGGGCGGGGAAGCGGGGCCGCGGCGGGGCCGTGGCAGGGCCCTCCACAGGGGCGCTGCGGTGCCCACGGGCCAGCTCACGGCCGGCTGCGGGTGGGGGGTGGCCCGGACTGCGGGCCACCCCCCACCGTGGGCCCCTCCGCCGCGGGGCCTCAGCCCTTCACGCAGAGGACGGCGTGCAGCTCGGCGGCGACATCCACCAGGTCGTCCTGGTAGGCGATGACGGCCTCGATGTCCTTGTAGGCGGCCGGGATCTCGTCGAGCACGCCGGGGTCCTTGCGGCACTCGACCCCGATGGTCTGGGCGGCCAGGTCGTCGGTGGTGAACTCCTTGCGGGCGCGGGTCCGGCTCATCCGCCGTCCCGCGCCGTGGGACGCGGAGTGGAACGACTCGGGGTTGCCCAGGCCGCGCACGATGTAGGAGCGGGTGCCCATCGAGCCCGGGATGATGCCGTACTCGCCGGCCCGGGCGGAGATGGCGCCCTTGCGGGTGACGAGGACGTCCGCGCCGTAGTGGTGCTCCTCGGCCACGTAGTTGTGGTGGCAGTTGACAGCGGCGAACGCCGCGTCGCCGGCGTGCGGCCCGTCCGCCGGTGGTGTGGGGACCCGCAGCCGGGGCAGCTGCGTCCGCAGCGCCTCGACGTACAGCCCGAGCATGGTCTCGCGGTTGTACCGGGCGTAGGCCTGGGCCCAGTCGAGGTCGCGCCGGTACGCGGCCATCTCCGGCGTGCCGGCGAGGAACACCGCCAGGTCACGGTCGGGCAGGCCGGCGTTGTGCGGCAGCTTCTTCGCCGCGGCGATGTGGGCCTCCGCCAGGGTCTTGCCCACGTTGCGCGAGCCGGAGTGCAGCATCAGCCAGACCGCGTCCGTCGTGTCCAGGCACAGCTCGACGAAGTGGTTGCCCGAGCCGAGGCTGCCCATCTGCGCCATCACCCGGTCCAGGCCGCCACTGCGCCCGCTGACCGACGGGTGCAGGTCGTCGAAGCCCGCCCACAGGTCGTCGTAGCCGCGGACCCGGCGGGAGATCTCCGCGTGCCCGCGGTACCCGACGGGGATGGCCGCCTCGACCGCGGCGCGCAGCGGGCCGAGGTCGTCGGGCAGGTCGGCCGCGGTCAGGCTGGTGCGCACGGCCGCCATCCCGCAGCCGATGTCGACGCCGACCGCGGCGGGGGAGACGGCGTCGCGCAGCGCGATCACCGAGCCGACCGTCGCCCCCTTCCCGAGGTGGACGTCCGGCATGACGGCGACGTGGTGGTGGACGTAGGGCAGGTCGGCGATGGTGCGGAGCTGGTCGAGGGCGGCGCTCTCGACCTCGTGCGGACGGGTCCACATCCAGATCGGCGCCGCGGCGCCGGACAGCTCGTCCACGGGGGACACGGTGAGGTCACTCCTTGCGGGTGGTGGGGGTGGATCGGGCCCGATCCGCCGGGGTCCGGCCTGATTCACGATGGCGGCTTCCTTCGCCGTTGGCCAACGAATTGTTGCGGGGTGCGACGGCGCCGGTGCGGTGCCGCCGCCGACGCAGCCGACCTGGGCGTCTGTCGGCAGCGATGCACCTGTCGCCGCCGCCTGCAAGACTGCTGCCCCAGCGATCTGCCGGCGTAGCAGTCCGATGCCCGGCGATCTGCTGCCCCGGAGATCTGCTCCGACCCGGGTGGCGCCGCACGGCGCGGGCCCGGGACGTCACGCCGACAGTGGGAGGAGCCCATCATGTCCGCTGCCCAGGAACGGGTCGCGATCGTCACGGGGGCCGCGCGTGGTCTCGGTGCCGCCACCGCGCGCCGGCTCGCGGCCGACGGGCTGGCCGTCGCCGCCCTCGACCTGGAGGAGAGCGCCTCGAAGGAGACGGTCGACGCGATCGTCGCGGCCGGGGGGAAGGCGATCGCCGTCGGCGTGAACGTCAGCGACTCCGACCAGGTCAGCGCCGCGGTCGCCCGGGTCGCCGCCGAGCTCGGGCCGCCCACCGTGCTGGTGAACAACGCCGGCATCACCCGCGACAACCTGCTGTTCAAGATGGCCGAGGCCGAGTGGGACCTGGTCATGGAGGTGCACCTGCGCGGCACCTTCCTGATGACCCGCGCGGTGCAGAAGTACATGGTGGACGCCGGTTTCGGCCGGGTGGTGAACCTGTCGAGCACCTCGGCGCTCGGCAACCGCGGGCAGGCCAACTACTCGGCGGCGAAGGCCGGCCTGCAGGGCTTCACCAAGACCGTGGCGATCGAGCTCGGGAAGTTCGGCGTCACCTGCAACGCGGTGGCGCCCGGCCTGATCGAGACCGAGATGACGCGGGCGACCGCCGAGCGCCTCGGCCGGCCGTGGGACGAGTACGCGGCCGCCCGCGCGACCGACATCCCGGTGGGCCGGGTCGGTGTTCCCGACGACATCGCCCACACCGTGTCGTTCCTGGTCAGCGAGGGCGCCGGCTTCGTCTCCGGCCAGGTCGTCTACGTGGCCGGCGGCCCGAAGGCCTGAGCGGCGGCGGGCCGGTACGGCCGGGTCAGGCCTTGCGCCCCAGGCCGCCGGCGACCAGCCGCTCGGTCAGCGTCATGGTCTCGGTCAGCGGCTCCTCCGGGCGCCACAGCGGGTTGTAGACCACGCCGGGCTCCTGGAGGTCGAACCCGTCGAAGAAGGCGGTGATCTCGTCCAGCGTGCGGAACCGGCCCCGCCCGAGATCGGCCAGCATGACCTTCTCCAGCTCCCTGGTCTCCTCGCCATGGGTCACGAAGTGGCTCAGGAAGAGGTAGCTGCCGGAGGCCAGGCGCTCCCGGTAGGCGGCGAGGATCCCCGCCGGGTCCTCGTCGTCCTCAATGTGGTGGACGACGGCGAAGAGCAGCAGCCCGACGGGCTCGTCAAAGTTGATCAGGGCCGTCAGATCGGGGTGATCCAGCACGCTGCCGGGCTCGCGGAAGTCCGCGGTCACCACGGTCGTGTGCTCGTTCTCGGCCAGCAGCGCCCGGCCGTGGGCGAGCACGATCGGGTCAGAGATTCGCTGCGCACGTAGGGTGGCATACCTGTCGGGCCGTGCGGGCGCGGGCCGAAAGGCGTCTGCGGGCGCGCCTCGGGTGCTCACCAAAGCGGGCATTGGCAAGCGTGCCTGCATCCGGCCCCCGTCAACGCTGACGGCACATCAAGGGCCGCACCGGGCTGTCACGGCCCGAAAGCCGGAGAGGAGCTAAGGCGCGATCGTAGGACGTCGACGAACGCCTTGGCGAGTGGTGATGCCCGCGGGACGCGGGGGCGTATGACGGCGATGGATCGTGTGACGGCGGGGTCGCCGATCGGCACGACAGACATGCGGGCGAAGGCGATCAGGGGTAGTACGGCGCGGGTGACGGCGGAGACTCCGAAGCCGGCGGCGACGAGGCCACCGGCGGTGGCGACGGAGGTGGTCTCGATCCAATGCGTGGGAGCCGCCCCAGCACGGGTGAACGCGTCGTCGGCGAGGCGGCGCAGGCTGGTGCCGGGTTCGATCGCGATGAAGGGGTGCTGCCCGAGCTGCCTCCAGGTGGTGCGGCCGGCGCTGTCCAATTCGTGGCCGGGCGGCACGATGGCGACCATCTCGTCGTCGCCGATCGCTTGGACGTGCAGGCCGTCCACAGCGCCGGGGTCCTCGGTGAGCGCGAGGTCGGCGCGGCCGTCCTGGACCTGCCTGAGTACCTGGGAGGCGTTGCCTTCGAGTACTCGGACGCGCGCCAGAGGCCGGTCGGCGGCGAAGGCGGCGGCGATGTCGGGGAGCACGGTCGCGGCGAGCGAGGGCAGCGCGGTGACCCGCAGGACTCCGGCGTGGCCGTGGAGGTAGGAGGCGAACCGTCCGAGGCCGTCGTCGAAGCCGCCGACGATGTCGCGAGCGAGGGCGATGAACTCGCGTCCCTCGGCCGTCGAGGTCAGTGAACGCGTCGTCCGGTCGAAGAGGCGGACTCCGACGATGCGTTCGACTTCCTGCACGGTCCTGCTGAGGGCGGGTTGGCTGAGGCGCATTCGATTCGCGGCCGCGGTGAAGGACCCGGTCTCCGCGACGACGAGCACCGATCGAAGCTGCGTGATGGTCAGATCCATGTGTGCGATGCATAAAAGCATACGTTTTTGGCCTTTGTGCCGCATACGTGGGCCAGGTCAGGATCGACCGCGGAGGTGGTGCCGTGCGGATGATCCGGATCGGAGCGGGCGCAGGGTTCGCCGACGACCGGATAGAGCCGGCCGTCGACCTCGCGGAGCGCGGGGACCTGGACTACCTGGTCTTCGAGTGCCTCGCGGAGCGCAGCATCGCGCTGGCACAACTGGAGCGACGCCGTGATCCCGACGCGGGCTGGAACGAGTGGCTCGACGAGCGGATGGACGCGGTCCTCGAACCGGCGGTGCGCCATGGTACGACGATCATCACGAACATGGGTGCCGCGAACCCGTTCGGCGCGGCGCGTCAGGTCGCGCAGCGTGCGGCTGCCCTGGGACTGCGCGGTCTGCGGATCGCGGCGATCATCGGTGACGACGTCCTCGACCTCGTGCAGGGAACGGATCTGTCCCTGCTGGAGCGGTCGGGGACGCTGTCGTCCCTCGACGGGATCATCTCGGCCAACGCCTATCTGGGGATGGACGGGATCCTGGACGCCCTCGCCGCGGACGTCGACGTGATCGTCGCTGGTCGTGTCGCCGATCCGTCGTTGTTCCTCGCTCCGCTCGTGCACGAGTTCGGCTGGGCACGCGACGACTGGGCGCGGCTGGGGGCCGGGACCGCGGTCGGTCACCTGTTGGAATGCGCCGGCCAGGTAACGGGCGGGTACTACGCGGATCCCGGTGTCAAGGATGTTCCCGACCTTGCCCGCCTCGGGTTCCCGTTCGCCGAGGTGTGTGCGGACGGCTCGTTTGTGGTCACAAAGCTGCCAGGCACCGGCGGGCGGGTGACGGTCTCGACGGTCACCGAGCAGCTTCTCTACGAGGTGCACGATCCCGCGCGATACATCACCCCGGACGTCGTCGCGGATTTCTCCGCTGTCGAGCTTGCGCAGGTGGGCGAGGACCGGGTTGCCGTGTCGGGCGCCTCGGGCACGGCCCGGCCGGCCACCCTGAAGGTCTCGGTCGGCTATGTCGACAGCTTCGTGGGCGAGGGGCAGATCTCCTACGCCGGTCCGAACGCGGTGGCGCGCGGGCGGCTCGCTCTGACGGTCGTACGGGAGCGGCTGGCTCGCGGCGGCGTCCCGGTGCTGGACGCACGGTACGAGCTGATCGGGGTCGACTCCATCCATCCTGGCGGGGGCGGCGACGTCCCCCCTGGGCCGGGTGAGGTGCGGGCGCGCGTCGCCGTGCGGACCCCCGACCTGGCAAGTGCCCGCCGTGTGGGCCACGAGGTCGCGGCGTTGTGGCTGAACGGACCTGCCGGAGGTGGTGGCGTCTACCGCGCCGTGACCGAGGACGTCACGATCGTTTCCGTGTTCCTGCCGCGCGACGACGTGCTTGTTCGCACCTTCCTGATGGGAGACGTCGAGTGAAGCTGTACGACCTCGCCCACGCCCGCGCCGGCGACAAGGGGAACATCTGCGACATCTCCTTGATCGCCTACAGACCGGCGGACTTCGACCATCTCCGCCGGCAGGTGACCGCCGAGCGGGTACGCGGGCATTTCGTCGGGATCACGTGTGGCGACGTCGTGCGCTACGAGCTACCCCGGCTGGCGGCGCTGAAGTTCGTCCTACGAGACACGCTGAGCGGCGGGGTCACGCGGTCACTCGCCCTCGACAGCCACGGCAAGAGCCTCAGCTTCTGGCTGCTCGAACTCGACCTGCCCGAGCCCGCTCGAGTGACGACGTGACCGACGCCGTCACCTTCGACGCTCCCCCAGCCCGCCTACGGCCAGTGCGGATCAACGTCGCCGACTTACCCGATCTCCCAACGGACCTGGAGTACTCACGTGACGACCGATCCGGCCCCAGCCCCCGTCGTCCATACCTGCGGCGGAGACCTTCGGGGCATACCGGCCGACGGAGGGGGCGCAGTCTTCGCCGGGATCCCCTTCGCCGCCCCCCCTCTCGGCGACCGGCGTTTCCGTCCGCCCCTGCCGCTGGAACCCTGGACCGGGGTACGGGACGCGACGGTCTTCCGGGGCGGCCCGGCGCAGCGCAACCTGACGCCCGCGGTCAGGGCGTCCGCTCCGGGCACGGGGGACGGCTCCGGAACCGATGGGTACCGGCGGGAGAAGGACGTCCGAACTCTCGACCCGAGGCTCGCGGCCATGGCAGCGGTGTCTCGCCACCTGGACGAGACGTCGTCCGAGGACTGCCTGTACCTGAACGTCTGGTCGCCGTCCCTCAGCAAGCGGCACCCGGTGCTGGTATGGATCTTCGGGGGCGGGTTCGAGTCCGGCACCGCGTCTCCGCCCGCGTTCGACGGGGCCGCGCTGTCGCGGCTGACCGGTGCCGTCGTCGTCGCCGCGAACTACCGCGTCGGCGCGCTGGGCTGGCTGCTGCCCACCGGGCCAGGCAGGGAACGCTGGGCCGACAGCGCCAACCTCGGGCTGCAGGACCAGGCGGCCACGCTGCGCTGGGTCCACGACAACATCGCCGGTTTCGGAGGCGACGTGGACAACGTCACCCTCGCGGGCGCGTCGGCGGGGGCATTCATAGTCGGCGCGCTCCTGGCACTGCCCGCCGCCGCGGGTACGTTCCACAAAGCCATCCTGCACAGCGGCAGCACCGGCCGGATCTACCCGTCCGACACCGCCGCCGCCATCGCGGACGACCTAATGGCGGTGGTCGGAGCCAAGGACATGGACGCGCTGGCTGGTGTCCCGCTCGACCACATACTCGACGCGCAACGCACGGTGATCGACCGTGAGATGGGCAGGCGCAACCTACCGGGCGGGCGCGCCTGGGGCCTGGTATTGGACGGCACCGTGCTCACCGAGCACCCCCTGCACGCCGTCGCCGCGGGCGCGGCGACCGGCATCCCCCTCCTGGTCGGCGCGAACCGAGACGAGTTCCGCGGCTTCGCCGCCATCGGCGGCCACACATACCAGCCGCCCCACAGCGAACAGGAACTGCTCGCCGAGATGGCAAGCGCGGGAATCCGCGAGCCCACCGCGCTGCTGGCGGTCTACCGCGCCCGCCTGGCGAACACTCCCACCGAACGTGCCCAGGACCGCTCCGAACTCGGCGACCTGCGCACGCTATTCCTGACCGACGCCGTCTACCGCATCCCCGCGATCCGACTCGCCCGCGCCCAGACCGAGGCCGGCGGCACCGCACACGCCTATCTGTTCGCCGGCGAACCGAACGGTCCGCGTGGCGGATCGCACCACGGCGCCGAGGCCATGTACCTGTTCGACAAACTCGCCGCAGCGGGCATCGACACCCCCGAACACCGCACCATCCGCGACAGCCTGACCTGCGCCTGGGCCGACTTCATCGCCGATGGCAACCCCGGCTGGCCAACCTACAACCCGTTCAGCACGGACAACGCACGCCAATTCGGCGACGCCAGAGCAACCGTCACCGAGCCGCCACTCGACACCAGCCCATTCTGGAACGACGGAGCCTGATAGGACCTATACATCCTGCGCGCCGATCACTTCGGCCAGTCTCCCGGCGCACACCACCCGGCACTCACCGGCGACCGGCTCACGGCGTAGCAGCGACTCGACGGCCACCGGGACCGGCCTGCTCCCGGCCCACGCCGTGGCGGCGCCGTCGTCGTCAGGGCGGGTCGTCGGCCGCAGCGCGGGAAGTGGGCAACCACGTGATCTCACCGAACCTCATGACCCGATGCGCATGGGTCCGCGCCGAGTAAGCGTGGTTCAGACCCTTATGAGGCGTGTGTACAACCCGGCTTGTAACGGTCGTTGTCGACGTAGACCACCCGGGCGTCGGGCGAGACCGCCTGCGCCATCTGATGGGTGTTGCTGGCCGTCGGCAGGCCGGACCCGAGGTCGATGAACTGGCGGACACCCTGCTCCGCCATGAACCGCACCCCGCGCCCGAGCAGCGCCCGGTTGTACAGGGCGGACTGCCGGCCCCGGGGGGCGAGCTGCATCAGGTGCTCGGCGACGGCACGGTCGACCGGGAAGTTGTCCTTGCCGCCGAGGATCGCGTCGTAGACGCGGGCGATGCTGGGCACGGTGATGTCGATGCCCTGCGGGTTCCAGGCGGCCGGCGGCTCCTTGACCGCGCGTGCCAGCGGATGCTGGGCCACCTCGTCCTGGCTCATGGGACTCCCGTCGTCGGTACTGTTATCGGGCTGTCGTCACTGTCGCCGCCGCGGCCCACCGGGGGCCCCGGCCCGACGCGGATCATCCTAGAACCATTGAATGATTCGCAGTGACACGGGCATCGTCGGCGGGTGGCCGGCGGTGGTCAGGGACGCGCGGAGGCGTCGACCACCGGGTTGCGGACAGAGCCGACCCGCTCGACCCAGACGTCGACGACATCGCCGGGGCCCAGGTAACGCGGCGGGGTGCGGATGTACCCGACCCCGGCCGGAGTGCCAGTGATCAGGAGGTCACCCGGGTTCAGGGTGACGGTGCGGCTCACGAAGGACAGGATCCGGCCCACGGAGAAGATCATGTCGCTGGTGTCGCCGTCCTGCACGACCTCGCCGTTGACCCGGGTGACCAGCCGCAGCCCCGCGCCCGGGTCGCCGACCTGGTCGGCCGTGACCACGGAGCCCATCGGGCCGCTGCGGTCGGCGTTCTTGCCCAGCGTCCACTGCGCGGAGGCACCCTGGGCCCGGCGGGCGCTCAGATCGTTGAACGCCGCGTAGCCGAACACGCCGCGCAGCGCGGTGTCCTCATCGACGTCGGTCAGCCTGGTGCCGACGACCGCGGCGAGCTCACCCTCCCAGTCCAGGCCGCGCTCCCCGGGCGGCACGGGGACCGGTGTCCCGTCGACGACCAGCGAGGCCGTCCACCGCCCGAAGATCGGCGGGCGTTTCGGCAGGTCGAGGCCGGTCTCCGCGGCGTGCGCATGGTAGTTGAGGCCCATGCCGAGTACCCGGGCGCCGGCCGGTACGGGTGGCGCGAGCGTCAGGTCGTCGAGGTCATGCTCGCTGTCGGCGGCGGTGGCGGCACGGGCGACCTCCGCCCAGCGGGGGAGGTCGGCGTAGAAGTCATCCACCTCCGCGATCCGGGCCACCCGCAGGCGGCTCGGGGTGCTGCCGTCCGCCCCGGCGCCCCCTGCCCCCTCCGCTGGGGGCCCGCCGTCCGCCGCCTGGTCACCGGCGGGGGCGAACACCCGGCCGACCACCACACGTCGACCGTCCCGCACACCCACGAACCGCATCCGCCCGCCCTCTCCACCGACCGCCGGCCACGACGCCGCGGCCCGATACCGGCGCCGCCGTGCTGCCCGGCCCGCCCCATCCCCAGTCTGCCGCCTCGCCGCCACCCGAGCGTGCCGGTCCGGGTGCCACCACGGCTCGGGCGTCAGGTCCGGCGCCACGGTGCGGGCGCCGAGGTGCTGGCGGGTTATCGCACGCCGGCGTTGCGCAGAAGCTCGCGTGCGATGACGATCTGCTGGATCTGGCTGGTGCCCTCGTAGATCCGGAAGAGGCGGGCGTCGCGGTAGAACCGTTCGACGGGTACACCGCGCATGTAGCCGGCGCCGCCGTGGATCTGCACCGCCCGGTCGGCGATGCGGCCGACGGCCTCGGAGGCGAAGTACTTCGCGCAGGACGGCCCGAGCCGGGTGTCGCTGCCGTCGTCGTAGTGGGCCGCGACCTCGGTGACCAGTGCCCGCGCGGCGTACAGGTCGGTCGCGGAGTCCGCGAGCAGGCCCTGGACGAGCTGGTGTGTCCCGATCACGCCGCCGCCCTGGACCCGGCTCGCCGCGTAGCTGACGGACTCGTCGAGGAGGCGCTGGGACAGACCGACGCAGAGCGCGGCGATGTGGACCCGGCCGTGCGCCAGGCACCGCATCGCGGTCGCGTAGCCGCGGCCCACGCCCTCCGCGCCGCCGATCACGGTCGAGGCCGGGACCCGCACGTCGTCGAGGTGGACGTCGGCGGTCCAGGCGCCGGCCTGGCCCATCTTGTGGTCCTTCGGGCCGACGGTCAGGCCGGGGAGGCCGCGCTCGACCATGAACGCGGTGATGCCGCGGGCGCCGGCGGCGTCGGGGTCCGTCCGCGCGAACACCATGAAGACGTCGGCGAGGGGCGCATTGGTGATGAACCGCTTCGAGCCGCTGATCACCCAGCCGTCGCCGTCACGGCGTGCGGCGGTCGTGAGACCGGACGGGTCGGAACCGGCGTTCTCCTCCGTGAGAGCGAACGAGGCGGTCCACTCGCCGGAGGCGATCGGCGGCAGGTAGGCCTTCTTCTGTTCCTCGGTCGCGCCCTCCAGCAGGACATGACCGGCGATGCCGTTGTTGGTGCCGAACATCGACCGGAAGGCCGGGGTGGTGTAACCCAGTTCGAAGACGAGCCGGACCTCGGCGCTCATGTCGAGGCCGAGACCCCCGTACTCCTCCGGAACGGCGAATCCGAACAGCCCCATCTCGGCGGCCTCGCGGCGCAGGTCGGCGGGAATCGCGTCGGTGTCGTCGATGGCGGCTTCCGCCGGGACGACCCGTTCACGGACGAAACGCCGCGTCGCGGCGATGATCTGACGCACCTCGTCATCGAGCACGGGATCTCCCATCGGGCCCGGGCCCGCACGGCCCGCTGGACATGAGGACCAAGCGTGCCGCGCAACCGGGTACGGGTCCATCGATCGCCGGCACCAGCGCGGACAGGCACATCCGGGTCGCGACCCGGCGGGACCTCTGATAGGCAGGGTGGTGAGAGCGCGACGTTCGTGACCAACACGTGGGCAGGACGGCCGACATGGATCTTTCAGGTATCGGGGTGTGGAGCCATCAGCTGCGGTACGGCGATCCGGCCGTGGCGGCCGACGCGGCCGCGGAACTGGAGGCACTCGGCTTCCAGGCACTGTGGATACCCGACACGGGCGGCCCCGTCCTCGACGTGGTCGGCGCGCTGCTGGCCGCGACGAGCCGGGTGACCATCGCCACCGGCATCCTGAACCTCTGGATGCACGACCCGGCGCAGATCGCCGCGCGTACCGCCGACCTGGCCGCCGACCACCCGAACCGCTTCCTGATGGGCATCGGGGTCAGCCACGCACCCATCGTCGACGCCGCCGAAGCCGGCCGGTACCGGCGGCCGCTCGCGGCGATGACAGCCTTCCTGGACGGGCTGGACAAGGCCGACCCTCCGGTCCCGGTGGGGGACAGGGTGCTGGCCGCCCTCGGCCCGAAGATGCTCGACCTGGCCGCGAACCGGTCCCGCGGGATCCATCCCTACCTTGTGACACCGGAGCACACCCGGCAGGCACGGGAGCGGCTGGGCGAGGGCCCGCTGATCCTGCCCGAACAGACGGTCATCCTCACCACCGACGCCGACGAGGCACGGGCGATCGGCCGGCCGTGGCTCGCCGGCTACCTGGAGCTGCCGAACTACCAGAACAGCATGCGTCGGCTCGGCTTCACCGAGGACGACATCACCGGGGTGAGCGACCGGCTGTTCGACGCCATGATCGCCTGGGGGGACGAGGCCGCGATCGGCCGGCGCGTCGAGGAACACCGGGCCGCCGGCGCCGACCACGTGTGCCTGCAGGTACTTCTGGCCGACCAGCGGGCCGTCCCGCGTGCGCAGTGGCGCCGCCTGGCCGCCGCCCTGCTCTGAGCGGCCCGCGCCGCGCTGCCGCGCCGCGCTGCCGGCCGCGTCAGGCGAGGGTGTCGGCGGCCCAGGCCGAGAGCGCGGGGGCCAGCAGCGGCCAGCGGACGAACAGGCTCCCGGCCGTCGCCATCTCCGCCTGCCGTTCCAGGTACTCGCGGTCGCCCCAGGGCGGCTCGACCAGCCGGGCGCCCGGCAGCAGCGCGGCGAGCGCCTCGGATGTCGCCCGCGGGTGGAACGGGTCGCTCGCCCCGCTGCGGAACACCACGGCCGGCACCCGGATCGACCGTGCGCCCTCGTCGGAGAGCCCGGGGACGACCTCGCCGGGCCGCGGGCTGAACGCGGCCATCCACCGCTGCACGGTGGCGAGGAACTCGTCGCGGTCCTGGGCCAGCAGCCGCTGGCGGTTCTGCGGGTTGCGCTCGAGCGAGGGCGCCCATTCCGGCAGCGCCGCCACCGCCGCCATGTCGCGCGTCCAGGCGGTCGTGACGGTGGCGGAGTAGTAGGCGTTCGCCAGGATCATCAGGCCCGGGGCACCGCCGCTGACCCACCACAGCGCCAGCCCGGCGGCGACCTCGGGGTGGTGCGCGGCGGTGAGCAGCGAGACATGGGAACCCACGGTCCCGCCGGCGAGCACGGCCGGCCCGAGGCCGAGGGCGGTGAGCAGGCCGGCGAGAGCGTCCGCCTGCATCCGCGGCTCGCTCGGCCCGGCGAAGTGCAGGTCGGACTCGCCGCTGTTCGGCCTGTCCCACAGCAGTACCTGGTTGCCGGGCCCGGCGATGGCCCGCGCCAGGTCCGCGACCCCCGCCGTGTCCCTGGTGAACCGGCCGCCGAGGGTCAGGACCCAGGTGCGTTCGCCCTCGCCGACGAGGTCGTAACCGATGCGCAGCCCGTTGACGTTCGCGTATGCCATCCGACGCACAGTATCGGCAGCAGCGGGCCGGCGGCACCTGGTACCCCGCCCGGACAGCCGTCCCGCGGCGGCGGGGAATCGCGGAACGGGGCGTCGCGGCCCGAACCAACGGCCGGGCATCCGGGCTTCGTCGCTCCCGCGGAAAAGGGATGGGACGGGGCCGTGCCCGCTATTCCTGCACCGTGATTTCCGCAGGTCCCGCCCGTACAGTGCCCGAGCTGCATAATCCTGCTTACCGATCGAGCAGCCGCGTCGCGGCCCGGCGGCGAGTGCCATCACGGACGCGCTCTCGAGCGCCCGAGGTCAAAGGAACGTGCATCGATGAGGCGTCGTCGCACCCGCGGCTTTCGTTTATCGGGTCTCCTGGTTTTACTGTGCCTGGTGGTCGCGGCCTGTTCGAACTCCACCGGTGAGGAGCGCGGCACGAACGCACCTCCCGCGAGTACGCCGAACACGGGCAACCCCGGAGTCAGCGCCACCGAGATCCGGTTCTCGCTGCTGGCCACCAGGAGCAACAATCCCATCGGAACGTGCATCCTCGACTGCTTCAACGACGGTGTCGAGGCCTACTTCGCCTTCCGCAACAGCGAGGGCGGGGTGCATGGCCGCAGGCTGGTGGTCGCCGAGCAGATCGACGACGAGCTCGGCAGGAACAGGGAAGGCGCCCTGCAGATCATCACCGGGAACAACACGTTCGCGACGTTCGGCGCCGCGCAGCTCCCGCTCGGCTGGGCCGAACTGGCGAGGGCCGGCGTCCCCCAGTACGTCTGGGCCATTCAGCCCGCCGCCATGGTGAACCAGAAGTCGATCTTCGGTAACGCCGCTCCCGTCTGCCTCGACTGCACGCTGCGGACCTACCCGTACGTGGCCGGGCTGGCGAACGCGACGAAGATCGCGGCGCTCGGTTACGGAGTCTCGGACGTCTCCAAGGAGTGCACGTCGACGATCACCCGGACGATCGACCGTTACCACGGTGACACCGGGCAGGAGATCGTCTACAAGAACGACGGCCTCGGCTTCGGTCTGCCCAACGGCATCGGCCCCGATGTCTCGGAGATGAAGCGCGTCGGCACGCAGATGATCATGACCTGTATGGACCTCAACGGGATGAGGACCCTGGCCCAGGAGCTGGAGCGCCAGGGTATGCGGGACGTCGTGCTCTACCATTCGAACACCTACGACCAGGATTTCGTCGCCGCTGCCGGTGACCTGTTCGAGGGCGACTACGTCGGGGTGTCGTTCCGCCCGTTCGAGGCGGACCCGGCCGGGACCGGCCTCGCCGACTACTTCAGGTGGATGCGGGAGACCGGCGCCGGGATCACCGAGGCGGCCATGGCCGGCTGGATCAACGCGGACCTCGCCTATCAGGGGATCCTCGCCGGCGGGCCGAACTTCACCCGCGCCAGCGTCGTCGAGGCGACGAACAGGATGACGGACTACAGCGCGGACGGCCTCATCAACCCGATCGACTGGTCGCGCCAGCACGAGTACCCGACCGAGCAGGATCCGACCACGCACGGGTACAAAGAGGAGTGCCAGGCGCTGGTCCAGGTGAAGGGCGGGAAGTTCGAGGTCGTCGGCGGGACGAGGGCGGAGCCGTTCGTCTGCTGGTCGAACGAGAACCGAGACTGGTCCGAGCCGAGGCCGGCGGCGATCACCTGACCTGCCTGCGAGGGAAACCCGCACCGGCGGTGCGTTCGGTGGCCGCAGGGGGACCGGTGTGCGCGGAGAGGGGGCCCCGCAGCAAAAGTGGACGATATTCTTCCGCTTGCGAGGGGCAGTGATCGATGACAGAAGGGTGGGAAGTCGTGACGGCGTTACCCCCGGTCCGCCTCAGGGCCGACGCCCGGCGCAACCGTGACAAGATCGTGGCCGCCGCGGTGCACGCGTTCACGGAGGACGGCCCCTATCTGCCCATGGAGGAGATCGCCCGCCTCGCCGGGGTCGGAGTGGGGACGCTGTACCGGCACTTCCCCGACCGTGACGCACTGATCATCGCGGTCGTCCAGGGCAGTCTCGCGACCATGCTCGCGCGGGCGCGGGCCGCGATGGTCGACGAGCCCTGCGCGTGGGACGCGCTGATCCGCAGCATGAGCGGCTCGCCCGAGCTCCGCCTCGCGCTGCGCCTGCCGAACCTGTTCCAGCCCGCGACCACCGAGGTGATCCGCGCCGACCCGGAGATCCGCCGGATCCGCGGCGAGCTCATGGCCCAGATCGACACACTCGTGCAGGCCGCGCAGCAGGAGGGCACGCTGCGCGCGGATGTCGGGACGGGCGACGTCGTGCACCTGTTCTCGCTGCTCCTGCAGGGCATGCAGAAGATGCCGCGCGAGCTGGGGGAGGTTGTCTACGAGCGGTCGTGCGCCATCGTGCTCGACGGCCTGCGTACCCGCCGGGGGCCGCTGCTGCCCGGCGGCCCACTGACTCTCCGCGACATCACGGAGTAGTGCCTGCGGCGCTCACCCGGGGTGGGATGGCGCCTGACGCCACCCGCACCCGCCCCGCGAACGACACCCGCCCCGCGAACGACCGCGTACCGCCCGGGCGAGGCCCAGGGCGGCTGTGCGGACTGTTCGCGGGGCGACGCGGCGTGTGGGCAGGCGCCGCGCGGCGGTCAGAGCTCGGAGATGGCGCGCTCGGGGCAGTTGCTCACGGCCTCGTGCACGACCCGCTCGAACTCGGCGGGCACCTCGTCGACCGTCACGACGGCGAAGCCGTCGTCGGAGAGCGTGAACACCTCAGGGCACAGCGTGGCGCAGGTGGAGTGCCCGCAGCACCGGTCCTCATCGACGACGACCTTCATCAGATGGCCTTCGGCGCGACGGTGAACTCGAGGGAGAGGTGGGTCAGACCCCGCAGGATGAACGTCGGCAGGTAGCTGAAGCGGCGGTCGCCAGCCGGGCCGTGCACACTGTCGGCGATCCGGATCTCGGTGGTGCGCTCCAGGATCCGCTCGATGGCCGCGCGGGCCTCCGCGCGGGCGAGCGGCGCACCGGGGCAGGTGTGGATGCCACGCCCGAAGGCGAGGTGGTGACGGGCGTTCGGGCGAGCCACGTCGAACACGTTCGGGTTCTCGAAGCGCCGCGGGTCACGGTTCGCCGCGCCGTTGCTGACCATGACGGTCGTTCCGGCGGGCAGGTCGACCCCACCGACGGTCGTCGGTACCCGGGACAGCCGGAAGTCGCCCTTGACCGGGCTCTCCAGGCGCAGCGTCTCCTCGATGAAGTTGCCGACCCGGTCCGGCTCGCGGCGCAGCAGCGCCTGCAGCTCCTGGTCCTCCGCGAGGATCTTCAACGCCGTGCTGAGCAGTCGGACGGTCGTCTCCTGGCCGGCGGAGAACAGGTTCGCCGCGACCCGGACGACATCGATGACCTCCGGCGTCGACCCGTCCGGGAAGGTGGCCTTGGCCAGACCGGTCAGGACGTCGTCGCGTGGCGCGGCGCGGCGGTCCTCGATGTAGGCGCTGAAGCGGGTGTAGAGGAACTCCAGCGGGTTGTGCGCCAGGTGGTCGTCGTCGGTGCTGCCGATCCCGCCGCCCTGCGTCTCGGGGTGGCGCTGCAGCTTGTCGAGGAACTCCTCGCGGTCCTCCTCGGGAACGCCGAGCAGGTCGGCGATCACCATCAGAGTGAAGGGGCCGGCGAAGCCGGTGATGAACTCACCCTCGCCCTGAGCCAGGTACGGCTCGAGCATCTGGTCGACGAGGTTCCAGATCTGGGCCTCGTTCTCCTTCAGTCGCTTCGGGGTGATCAGGCGCATCAGCAGCGCGCGGTGCGCGGTGTGCGTCGGCGGGTCCAGCGTGGGCAGCTGGTCGCTCATCGGCAGCTCGTCCCGGTGCCGCTCGATCAGCTCGGTCACGTCGTCGCCCTCGAGCGGGACGGGAAAGCCCGGGAAAGGACCGGTCACCGAGATGCAGGAGGAAAAGGTGGCTGAGTCGTGAAAGACCTCGACGGCCTCCTCGTAACCTGTCACCATTACCACGTCGTGGTGCTTCTCGCGGAGTACGGGGCACTGCCCGCGCATCTCCTCGAGGAACGGGTACGGGTCAGCGACCAGCTTCTCGTCCCGGAAGTAGTCGGGCACCTCAAGGTCACTCACAGTTTGTGTTGCTCCTTCCATGGCCTCGCGGCCAGTCTCCCATCCGGGTCAGGGCGACACAAACGACGCGTCCCTGCAGGCGGCGTGACCGAGTGTGCCCTGCCGATCGGCTGGACGCCGACGGCCCGGCCGGGTGACAGCCAGCAGCGGCCGGGCGCAGTGGCCGGTGCCCTTTTCGGGTGCCGGTCAGGGCGTGCAGGTGCCGGTCAGGGCATGTGCCGCGCCCCTGCGGGGCGCGCGCGGCCCAGGTCAGCCGACCCGGATCGGAAGTGTCGCCAGCGCCCGGTGGATCAGGCTCGGAAGGTAGACCAGGTCGGCGTCGTCCACCGCGAGCTCAAGCGTTGAGGTCCCGTGGACCAGCGCACCGATCGCCGCCGCCGCCTCGATGCGGGCCAGCGGGGCACCGAGGCAGAAATGAATACCGACGCTGAAACCCAGGTGGCGGCGGGCCGGCCGCGGGCCGTGGTAGCGGGTGATGTCGAAGCGGTCCGGGTCCGGGTACGCCGCCGGATCGCGGCCGGCCGCCGCGCTGACCAGCAGCACACCGTCCCCACGCTCGAAGGTCCGCCCGGCCAGCTCCGTCCGCCGGCACGCCGTGCGCATCGTGAACTGTGTCGGCGGGTCGTAGCGCAGCACCTCCTCGACGGCGGAGTGCAGCAGCTCCGGCCGGGCGCGCAGCAGCGCCAGCTGGTCGGGGTGGCGCAGCAGGGTCAGCACCGACGACCCGATGTAGTTGATGGACGTCTCCATCCCGGCGACGACCATCAGCGACGAGACACCGAGCAGCTCGGTCTCGCTGAGCGCGTCGTCCCGGTCCCGGGCGGCCGCGAGCATGCTGACCAGGTCGTCGGTCGGCTGGGCCCGGCGCTGCGCGATGAGCTCGGTGAAGTAGCGCTGGAAGTCGAGGGTCGCCGTCCGGCGGGCCACCAGCTCGTCCTCGGTCAGCAGGTTGTCCGGGTCGGTGCCGCGGGCGATCGCGAGTGCCCAGCCGCGCAGCGACGCACCGACGTCGTCGGGCACACCCAGCAGTGTGCCGAGGGACGCGCTGGCGAGCAGGGCCGCGTAACCGTTGATCACCTCCAGCGTGCCGGCGGTGCGGGCCTCGGCGACCAGCCGCTCGGCGTGCGCCTGGATGCGCGGCGCCATCGCGTTCACGATGCGCGGCGTGAAGGCCTTGTTCACCAGCCCGCGCAGCCGGGTGTGATCCGGCGGGTCCATCCGCAGGAAGGAACGGGGCGCGCTGGCGTTGCCCTCGCGGAAGGGGCTGATGCCCGCGTCGTAGCCGTGCACCCAGTCGTCGCTCTGCAACACGGTCTCGAGGTCCGCGTACCGGGTGAGGACGGTGACCGGGACGTCGCCGAGCATGAACGGGCAGAGCGGCCGGGTCTCCCGCACCTGCTGGTAGTTGAGGTACGGGTTGGCCTTGTGCGCGGGGTGGAAGGCGGTGAACTCCACCGGGGCGGGTCCGGCAGCGGGCCGGGCGGTGGGTCCGGTCGAGATCTGCGCGGCGGTCTCTGCTGCGGCCATGGCGTCTCCCGGTCAGGTCGCTGCCGGGACGGCGTCCGTCCGCCCGGCTCGGGTGCACTCTGCGGGAGGCCGCCTGGCGGAGACAGCGAGAGCGGCACACTCCAATCGTGCGATTGGCCCGCGCCCACCCCTGCGGGCGGGCCCGGTGCATGGATCGATCAGAGATGCGAATGCATGTCGTCAGGGACGGACGGACGGGTCACGATGCAGCGCGACGCATCGCCTGCCGCCACCGACGCACGGGAGACCGCCGCCCATGGACCGCACCCTGGACCGGGACCGCGCCGCCGAGCCAGTCGTCACCGCCGAGCCAGTCGTCACCGCCGAGCCCCCCGAGCACCCCGAGCAGACCGAGCAGGCCGAGTGGACCGAGCAGGCCGAGCAGACCGAGAACCCCGGGCCGGCGGACGAGGCCGTCGAGACGGCGCAGGCGCGGCGGCTGCGCGAGCTCACCGACCTGGTCGCCCACGGCCTGACCGCCGGTATCGGCGTCGGCCACTCGCTCGGCGTGCTGCTGCGCGAGCTCGGTGACGGCCGGTCGGTGTGGACGCTCACCCCGTCCCCGGCCGCCGCCAACGCGATGTACACGGTGCACGGCGGAGTGATCAGCACGCTGATGGACACCGCGATGGGCAGCGCCGTCCACACCCGGCTGCCCGACGGCGTGCTCTACACCACCCTGGAACTGAAGGTGAACTTCATCCGAGCCGTCGCCCTCGACGACGCGGCGCTGACGTGTGTCGCCACCGCCGTCCACGTCGGGCGCCGCACGGCCACGGCCGAGGCCCGGGTGACCAGCCAGGCCGGCGCGCTGGTGGCGCACGGGACGTCCACCTGCCTGCTGCTCGAGGCCGCGGGCGGCCCGGCGTGACCACCGCCGGAACCGCCGGCGTGACCGGAGCCCCCGGCGCCGTCGACACCCACGGCGCCGGCGGTGGCGCGGAGGTCGGCCAGGCTGTGATCGACGCCTTCGACCCGGCCTGGCGACACGACCCCTACCAGGCCTACCGCACACTGCGCGAGGCCGGCCTGTTCGTCGACGGCCCGCTCGGGACGTCGCTCGTCCCCGGCTACGCGGAGTGCGCCGCGATCCTCGCCGACCCGGTGTGGAGCCACGCCGAGGAATCCGCGCTGCTCCACCCGGACAGCGACGTCGAACTGCCCGGGTCGTTCCTGTGGATGGAGCCGCCGGACCACACCCGGCTGCGCGGCCTGGTGAGCCGGGCCTTCACGCCGCGCACGATCGAGGCGACCCGCCCGACCGCGCGCCGCGTCGTCGACGGCCTGCTGGACGCCGCCCTGGCCGCCGGCGAGGTCGACCTGATCGAGGACTTCGCCTATCCGCTGCCCCTGACGATGATCTGCGACCTGCTGGGCGTGCCGGCATCCGAGCATGCCGCCGTGCGCAGGATGTCCGCCGGCATCGCGCGAGGCCTGGACCCCGACGCCCTGCTCTCCCCGGCGGAACTCGCCGCCCGCACCGCCGCCGTGCACGAGTTCCGGGAGTTCTTCGGCGGGCTCGTCGAGGCCCGCCGGGCCGACCCGCGCGACGACCTGATCTCCGCCCTCGGGCAGGTGTACGCCGAAGGCGACCGGCTCACCACCACCGAGCTGCTCGGCACGCTGCTCATCCTCGTGGTCGCCGGGCACGAGACGACCGTCAACCTGATCGGCAACGGTGTCCTCGCGCTGATGCGCGATCCCGGGCAGCTGGACGCGCTGCGCCGGGACCCCGAGCTGGCACTGCCAGCGGTCGAGGAGATGCTGCGGCTCGACCCGCCGGCGCAGGTCACGACCCGCACGGCCCGCGGCGAGGTCGCGGTCGCGGGCCGGACGTTCACCCCGGGCGAGGCGGTCATCGTGATGATCGGCTCGGCCAACCGCGATCCGCGGGCGTTCACCGAGCCCGACCGGCTGCGTATCGACCGCTACGCGGGCGGGGAGAAGGTGAACAGGCATCTCGCGCTGGGGATGGGCCTGCACTACTGCCTCGGAGCACCGTTGGTCCGCCTCGAGGTGGGCGAGGCGCTGCGCGGCATCGCCACCCGGCTGAGCAGCATCACCCCGCTGGCGGATCCGCCCCCGTACCGGCCGAACATCGTGGTGCGTGGGATGTCCGAGCTTCCGGTGCGGGTCACCGGCTGACCTGGGCTGTCGCCGGCATGGTGTCCCGGCTCCTGGTGTCCCGGCTCCCGTTTCAGGCTCCCGGCCGACCGCCGGCAGCAGCCTGACGGCGGTTCCCGTACGCCGCGGCGGGCAGAACCGTGCCGAATCCGAGGGGAAGAGGCGCGGAACACATTTCTCCGGCGGCGGGCGGCATGATTGCCGGGGCAACGCTCCACACGGTCATCCGAAGAATTACTCGGGCTAACTCCGACTTCATCGCCTGTTAGACGGCCGGACTACACTGGCGGGCGGGGGAATGAGGGAGGAAACTCGTGGAGTTCCGACATCTGGTCTCTTTTCTCGCCATCGCCGACGAGGTTCATTTCGGCCGGGCCGCGCGGCGGCTCAACCTGACCCAGCCCTCACTGAGCCAGCATCTGGCCCGCCTGGAAAGGGAGGTCGGTGTCCAGCTGGTCGCGAGAAACTCGCGTGAGGTTCGTCTCACGCCTGCCGGTCAGGCGTTCCGGGGTGAGGCGAAGAGAATTCTTGAACTGAAGCGCCGCACTCTCGAAATAACCCGCGACACCGCTGCCGGCCGGGCCGGACGGATCAACATCGGGTTCAACCTGCCGGCCGGGCACCGCATTCTTCCGCCGACGCTGGCACGGCTGCACGCGTCCCACCCCGGGGTCGAGCCCCGCCTGTGGGAGCGGCGGACCGGGCCCCAGATCAAGAGCCTGCTCAGCGGCGAGCTGGACGTCGGCTTCATCTTCGGCCTGCCGCCCACCTCCAGCCTGCAGTCACAGGAGGTGCTGCGGGTCCGTATCCACGCCGTCGTGGGGGAGCACCATGAATGGGCCGGCCGCGCCCAGGTGCCGTTCGGGGACCTGGAGCGGCAGCCCTGCCTGCTGTTTCACCGCACGCAGTGCCCCGCCTTCTACGACACGATGTCCCGCTCCGCCGACCGCGCCGGTATCAGGCTGCGGGTGGTGGCCGAGGTCGATGATCCCGGCGCCAGCGCATTGCTGGTCACCACCCGCCCGGTGGTCGGGTTCGCCTCCCGGGAACGGGCACTCGGTATCGCCGGCGCGTGTGCCGTTCCGCTCGTGGATCCGGTCCCGTCGGTACCCGTGCACGTCGTGTGGCGGCCGCCCCGCACCCGGCTGGTGGAAACACTGCTCGACAGCCTGGAGAACGCTGCCGCGGACCTGGCTCACGACCTTGCCGCCACCGCGGGGGAGAACGCCGATCGAGGCGCCGAAGAACATCGATCGGATGTTTCAATGACAGCGCGCTGACGGTTCTCCCCGGTGCATTCATCGTTACCGTGACAGGGCATATGCCGTGACCATGCGGAATTCCGCGGGAGGTCGCTCGTGTCCGTCTCCTTCTCCTCGTCTCCCGGAAGGTCTCCCGGCTCCTCGGCCGGGGTGGCCCTGCCCGCCGGGAAGGATCTGCCAGCCGGGAAGGATCTGCCAGCCGGGGCGGATCTGACGGTGGTGGTGCACGCCCGGCGGCGGGTGGCGCACGACGTCGTCTGCCTCGAGCTGGCCGACCCCACCGGGGAGCCGCTGCCGGCCTGGACACCGGGCGCCCACGTGGACATCACGGTCCGCCCGGGGATGATCCGCCAGTACTCGCTCTGCGGCGACCCCGCCGACCGCGGCAGCTGGCAGGTCGCGGTACTGCGCGAGGCCGCCGGCCGAGGTGGCTCGGCGCACCTGCACGACCGGGTCGCCCCCGGCACGCTGCTCACGGCGGGTCGCCCCCGCAACGCCTTCCCGCTCGTCGCCGCACCGAACTACCTGCTCATCGCCGGTGGTATCGGAATCACCCCGCTGCTGCCGATGGTCGCCGAGCTGGCCGCGCGCGGCGCGGACTGGCGCCTGCTCTACGGCGGCCGGCGGCGCGAGGCGATGGCGTTCGCCGACGACCTCGCCGGACGTCATGGCGAGCGGGTCGTTCTGCACCCGCAGGACACCCACGGGCTGCTCCCGATCGGCGCCGTCCTCGACGACCTGCGCCGCTCCGGGGCCGGCGAGCGGACCGTGGTCTACTGCTGCGGGCCGGAGGCCCTGCTCACCGCGGTGGAGCAGGCCTGCACCGACTGGCCGGCCGAAGCGCTGCACGTCGAGCGCTTCCGCCCGGCGCAGCCCGCCAACCGAGACACTGACCAGTCCTTCGAGCTGCGGTTGGCCCGCAGCGGGCGGATCCTCACCGTCCGGCCCGAGCAGAGCATCCTGGCCGCGCTGGAGGCGGCCGGTGCGGCGGTCGCCTCCTCCTGCCGGGACGGCACCTGCGGCAGCTGCGAGACCGCTGTCGTCGCCGGCGAGGTCGACCACCGGGACACCGTGCTGAGCGCGGCCGAACGGGCCAGCGGCCGGACGATGATGGTCTGTGTCTCCCGCAGCCACGGCGAACGTCTGGAACTGGACATCTGAAATACACCGGAAAGTACGCCCGCGCTATTCCCGGTGAATTCACCGTGGTCAGTTGATCCGGGCTGGCGATCGGTTCATCTGGATTCACAATCGGTCGCCCGGTGAATATCAGGGCTCCGTATTCTGCGTGTGCGCGTGCCGGGGCGGTTCCGGGGCGACGGGGCTGCCGGGACGGTCCCGGTGGCGCGCACCAGCAACGCCGGGGGAAACGCGCGGGGCACCGGACGTCGTGCGGCCCGCGCCCGGGGGAGGAGCCAGCACCGTGGGCCGGATCGAGCTTGACGGACTGACCAGGAAGTACGGCGACGTCGTCGCCGTCGACGGTATCGACCTCGACATCGCCGACGGAGAGTTCCTCGTGCTCCTCGGCCCCAGCGGCTGCGGCAAGTCCACCCTGCTGCGGCTCATCGCCGGCCTGATCCCGCCGACAGGCGGCCGGGTTCTCCTCGACGGCGAGGACATCACCCACGCCGCCCCCGCGCGCCGTGACCTCGCGATGGTCTTCCAGAGCTACGCCCTGTACCCGCACCTCACGGTCGCCCGCAACATCGGCTTCCCACTGCGCGCGGCCCGACTGCCCCGCGCGCAGGTCCGGCGCCGGGTGGCGGAGGTCGCCGACCTGCTCGAACTCGGCGCACTGCTGGACCGCCGGCCCCGGGAGCTGTCCGGCGGCCAGCGCCAGCGGGTCGCCGTCGGCCGCGCCATCATCCGCGACCCACGGGCCTTCCTGATGGACGAGCCGCTGTCGAACCTCGACGCCCGGTTGCGCCAGTCCACCCGCGCCCAGTTCCGGACCCTGCACGAACGGCTCGGCACCACCGTCCTCTACGTCACCCACGACCAGGTGGAGGCGCTCAGCCTGGCAACCAGGATCGCGATGCTCGACAACGGCCGGCTGGAACAGGTCGGCACCCCCACCGAGATCTTCGACCAGCCGGCCTCGGTGTTCGTTGCCGGCTTCCTCGGCTCACCGCCGATGAACCTGCTGCCCGCCCGGCTCGAGAACCTCGATGGTCGGGTGCGGGTGCGCGCCGACGGCGTCGAGGTCGACCTCCTGCTCGACGGCCCGGACGGTGCGGGCGGGCCGGGCGGCACGATCGAGGGCGTCGAAGCCCGGAACGTGGTGCTCGGGGTCCGGCCCGAACACCTGCGCCTGACCGACCGGCCGGGGCCGGCCGGAACCCCGCTGCTGCGGGGTGTGGTGCGCGCGGTGGAGAACCTCGGCGCCGAGGAGGTCGCGCAGTGCGCGGTCGGGGGCGAGGTTCTCCAGTTCCGCGGGGCCCGCCCGCTCGGCCTCGCCCCCGGCCAGCCCGTCCAGCTGACCTCCGCCCGCGACCACCTCCACCTGTTCGACCGGGAGAGCGGCCGCCGGCTCGTCTGGCGTGCGCGCCAGGACCAGCCGGTGAGCAGCGCACCGCGCGCCTGACCCCGCACACCCGGAACACCCCGCACACCCGGGACCCTGCTCCGTCGAACACCCGCACGGCGGACGTCCGACATCGGAATTCTTCAGAAGGAGCACGCTGTGATTCGACGGCGCTCTGCCCGCGGCGCGGCGGCCGCCTGCGCCCTCGCCCTCGCCCTCGGCCTCGCGGCCTGCGGATCCGGCAGCGGTGACGGCGACACCACGTCCACCACCAGCGCGAACGTGGTGCCCGAGCTCGGTCCCGACCAGAAGGTCTCGATCGTCTTCGAAAGCTACAACCTGGCCCAGGCCGGCCCGTGGACGGACACCTTCACCGCCCTGATCGACGACTTCGAGAAGACCCACCCGAACATCACGGTCACCGCGCAGAAGCCGCAGACCTCGACCCTCAAGGGCTACGGCTCGGCCGCGACCGCCAGTCTCCAGACGCAGCTCGCCACCGGCAACGCTCCCGACGTCGCCCAGCTCACCTTCGGTGATCTCGCCTACACGGTGGACGCGCTCGGCGCCCGGCCGCTCGACGACGTCGTCGGCCGCGACGCCGTCCAGGCCAACTTCGCCGGGGCGCACCCGTTCGCGGCGACCGCCCGTACCCTCGGCGACGTCGACGGGAAGACCTACGGCGTGCCGTTCGTCTTCTCGACGCCGGTGCTCTACTACAACGCCGACCTGTTCCGCCAGGCCGGCCTCGACCCGGAGAACCCGCCGTCGACCTGGGCGGAGTTCAGGACCGCCGCGCTCGCCATCAGGGAGAGGACCGGCAAGGACGGCAGCTACATCGACTGCCTCACGAAGGTCTCCGGCGACTGGTGCTACCAGGCACTGGTCGCCTCCAACGGCGGCTCGGTGATCTCCGAGGACGGGACGAGGCTCACCTTCGCCGACGCCCCCGCCGTCGCCGCCGTCGCCATGGCACAGGACCTGGTGAACTCCGGGGCCAGCCCGAAACTGTCGCAGGACCAGGCCTACCCCGCCTTCGCCCGCGGCGAGATCGGCATGATCGTCGAGAGCAGCTCCGCGCAGGGCGTCTTCCTCCGGGGCGCGGCGGGTGCAAAGCCGCCGTGGACGCTGCGTGCCGCCGTGATGCCGAGTTTCGATGACAGGCCCGTCGTCCCGACGAACTCCGGCGCCGCCCTGTTCCTGTTCGGCCAGGACCCGGCGAAGCAGCGCGCCGCCTGGGAACTGATCGAGTACCTGACCAGCGACGCCGCCTACACCCAGATCACCAGCCGGATCGGCTACCTGCCGCTGCGCACCGGCCTGCTCGACGACCCGAACGGCCTGAAGACCTGGGCCGCCGAGAACCCGCTGGTCAAGCCCAACCTCGACCAGCTCGCCCGGCTGAGGCCGTGGGTGTCGTTCCCGGGCAAGGACTACGTCCAGATCCGCACGACGATGCTCGAGGCGGTCGAGAACGTCGTCTACAACGGCGCCGATCCGCGCAGGACGCTCACCGAGGCCCAGGAACAGGCCGCGAAGCTGCTGCCCAGGTCCTGAGCAGGCGACCGACCGATGACCGGAACCTTCGTCGAGGTGGCCGCGGTGCCGCGGCCGCGTGCCGTGGTCACGGCGCGGCGGCCACCCCTGGCCCGGCGCGCCGCGCGGGCGCTGCCGCCGTACCTGTTCCTGCTGCCAGCCGTCGGCTGCCTGGTGGTGTGGACGTACCGGCCGCTCGGCGCGGCCCTGAACCTGTCGTTCTTCTCGTGGAACCTGCTGCCCACCACCCCGAAGGAGTACGTCGGGCTGGCCAACTACCAGCGCCTGCTGGATCTGCCCGACCTGCGGAACGCGCTGTGGCTCACCGTCGCCATGACCGGCGCGCTGCTGCTGTTCACCGTCGTGCTGCCCGCCATCGTCGCACTCTGGACGTCCGCGATCGGCAGCCGTGGCCGGGCGGTCTACAGCGCGCTGATCTTCGCCCCGGTGCTGGTCCCGCCGGTGGCGGGCGCGGCGCTGTGGCAGTGGATGCTCGACCCGCGCAGCGGCGCCGTCGACCGGGTGATCGGACACCCGATCAACTGGATCCACGAGGTGCGGCCCGCGCAGATCGCCATCGTCGTGATCACCGGCTGGCATCTGCTCGGCTTCGCCGTCCTCGTCGTGGCCGCCGGGCTCAGCGGGATCGACGACGAGTACCGGAACGCCGCCCTGCTCGACCGGGCGTCCCGCTGGCAGACCACCCGTTGGATCGTCCTGCCGCTGCTTTCCCCGACGCTGGTGTTCCTGGGGCTGATGACCATTCTGATGTCCGGCCAGCTGACGTTCCCGCTCATCGACACCCTCACCCAGGGCGGGCCTGACTCGCAGACCACCAACGTCTACTACCTGCTCTGGGAGTACGGCTTCCAGAACTTCGACACCGGTTTCGCCGCGGCGGCGGGCCTGCTGTTCTTCGTCGGGTTCGGCCTGGTCGCCCTCGCCCTGATCCGCCTCTCCGACCGTCTCACCTTCCACGATTCCTGACCGCGCTGGGAGCCGGTCGCCGGCGGGCCGTGATCCGGTCCGCCGGCGGCCTCCGCCTCCGCCTCCGCCTCCGCGTCCGTATCCACATCCCGAAGGAGCCCCACCATGGCAACGGCCCACGCGACCGACCTCGGCGCCGTCGGCGAGACCGGCTGGCGGGACCGGGTTCGCGGCGGGGTCGGGCACGGGCTGCTCGCCGCGCTGAGCCTGTTCTGCGTCTTCCCGATCTACTGGATGTACGCGACGTCCCTGCGCCGGCCGGACGAGGTCTACAGCGTCTCCCTGTTCCCCTGGCCGCTCTCCGTCGGCAACTACCTTCACGTGGCGGACGTCCTGCCCATTGGCCGGCTGATCCTGAACACGTTCGTCGTGGCCGTGGTGATCGCCGCCGGCCAGCTTCTCGTCGGGCTGCTCGCCGCCTACGCCTTCACCGCCTGGCGGTTCCGCGGCCAGACCCTGCTGTACCTGGCGTTCGTCGGCACCTGGCTCGTCCCGTTCCAGGTCACGATGCTGCCGAACTACACACTGCTGTACCGCCTCGGTCTGCTGAACACGTTGCCCGGGGTGATCGTCCCGAATCTGGTGTCCGCGCTCGGCGTGCTCCTGCTGCGCCAGCACATGGCCAGCTTCCCCCGCGACCTGATCGACGCCGCGCGTATCGACGGCCGCTCCGCCTGGTCCATCCTGTGGACGGTCATCGTCCCGAACCTGCGTGCTCCGCTCGCCGCGCTCGCGATCGTGCTGTTCATCAACGCCTGGAACGACTACTTCTGGCCGGCGCTGGTCCTCCAGCGCGCCGACTCCGTCGTCCAGCTCGGCCTGCGCGGCCTGTTCGTCGGCGTCGAGGGCCCGGACTGGGGCGGGCTCATGGCCGGCTCGGGCCTGGCCTGCCTGCCCATCTTCGCGATCTACCTGCTCCTCCAGCGCCACGTCGTCAACGCCTTCGTCCGCTCCGGACTCAAATGATCTTCTGTGGGTTCGGGGCTGAGGAACCAGACCGGCCAGGCGGATCGCTGTAGTCTCGGCGTGGCTTTGTGACCGTTCGGTTGCGCTGCCGACTGGTGAGACGGCGCCCCACCGCTCCTCTCCGGGTTCGCGGGCCGGCGTCGTCGACGGAACGGCGGACGGGGTCTGGGGACATGGGAACCACCTCATCGTGGGAGAGCTGGATCGCCGAGGAGGAGGTCTTCTCCGCGCAGAACTACAAAGGTTCCAGCGCGCTGGACTCCGTGCTGGTCAGAGAGGGAAGCCGCGCCGATCTCGTCCTCACCGCACCACACGCGGTGGCGCAGATGCGGGCCGGCAGGAGAAAACTCGCCGAGCGTGGCACCGGCGGTCTGGCGATGGCTCTCGCCACGGCGAGCGACGTCCGGGCGGTGTGCGCTGTGGGCCGCCAGAGCGGGGATCCTGCCTGGGACGCCCGGAACGGTTTCAAGAACGCCCTGGCGGATCTCGACCCCACGCCGCGGTACCTGATCGACCTGCACGGCATGCGCGACAGCTACGGGCTTGACATCGACCTGGGCCTGGGAGGGGCTCCGGACAGCCGGATGACCTCGCTGTGTGAGGGCCTGTCGGAGGCACTGCGCGCCCAGGGACTGCGGACCGGAGTCAACAGCGTCTTCAAGGGCGATCGTGTCGAGACCCTGACCAGCTGGGCGCAGCGGCGAAGCATGTCCGCGATCCAGATCGAGATCGCGGCCCGCCTGCGCCCGCCGACCGGGGCGCGGGAACCGTCCATGCGGATGTTCCGAACTCTTCGGGATTTCCTGTCCATGGAGATGTGGCTCGGTTGACCTCGCCGCCCTCCGGTCAGCACCTGCCCAGGAAAGCGGAACCGGCCGTGGTTCGAGCGTCCGCGAGCACATAAGCTCCCCCCGGCCGACGATGCCGCTCAGCGGGCCGGATACGCATTCCAGCTGATCAGTTTCCGATATCCGAGTCCACCTAAAGGGAAGTGGCCGTTTTGGTAGCCAGGTGGCTTGATGCCGACGAGCCGTTCTTTCGGGAGTACAAGGAACACTCGGGGGCGCGGCGTCGTAGCCTGGTTCGGGCCGCGCGACTCCGGGACCTGTGGGATCTGCGGGCCGACCGGCTGCCGCCCGTGCTGACAGTGGTCGGAAGCAAGGGGAAGGGCACGGCCGCCACCTACGCGGCGGCGACCCTGACCGCGGCGGGCCTGCGCACCGGGCTGGTCACCAGCCCGCCGTTCCGCACCAACCGCGAGCGGGTGCGCGTCGACGGGGTGGCGGTGGACGACGTGGCCTACCGGCGGATGGCGGACGAGCTGGCCGAGGCCCTCGGTCAGCTGGGGCCGGTCCCGTCCGACGGTGGCTATCTGTCGCCGACCGGCTCGTTCACGATCAGCGGTGTGCGTCATCTCCTGCGCAGTCAGGTCGATGTGATCGTGCTGGAGGAGGGGCTCGGGGGAGCCAGCGACGAGGTCTCGCTGTTCTCGCCGCGGGTGGTCGCCGTCACCGCGGTCTTCGAGGAGCATCTCGGGGTCATCGGTGAGAACCTGCTGGAGATCGCGGCCGACCTCCTCGGCGTGGTCACTCCGGAGACGCGAACAGTCCTGTCGGTGCCGCAGGAGCCCGAGGTCTGGGCGGCCCTGGTCGCGCGGGCCAGCGATCTCGGTGCCGACGTCGGCCTGGTCGACGGCTCCGCGGAGCCGGGTTTCCCCACGCCCCCGGGCCTTTCGCGGATGAACGCCATGCTGGGAACCAGCGCGGGCCGCGCCCTGGCAACCCTGCGCGGAGCGCCCGCCGGACCGGACCACGACGACGACCCGGACCCGGACCCGGATCCGCGGGATGTCGTACCGCTACCGATCTCCCTTCCGGGCCGACTGTCCGTTCACCAGGACGGCCCGCGGACGTGGGTGGTCGATGCCCCGGTGAACGAGCGTGGTGTCGCGGCCGCGCTCGAGTGGTTTCTCCGCGTCCTGGGAACGCCGCAGGTCGTGCTGCTGTGCATGCCCGACGTCAAGGACGTCGAGGGAAGCCTGCGTGCGCTTGACGGTCACACGGTCGTGGCCGTGCGAGCCGGCGAGTCGTACCTGCACTTCTCCGGGAACCGCTGGCCCCTCCCGCTGCTGCCCGCAGCAGAGGCCTTCGACCTGGCTGATCAGGTGGAGGGCGGTGTTCTCGCCCTGGGCACCATGAGCTTCGTCGGGGAGGTCCTGGAGCATCTGGACGTCCCCTGCGACGTCCTCTACCCGGCTCCGCCGGACGGCGGGTACCGGGCGCGGCTTCCGCACCCGGGTGGCGCGGCCGGCTGAGACCGTCGAGCAGGGGCGAGCCCGCGGACGCGGAACCTGTGCGTGCGGGCCTGCCTCGATATCGTGCGGTCTGCCCGGGGCGAACGCGGGCGGCGGACCGACATCTCAGGGGACGGACACGATGCGCATCGGGACGATGATCGGCTCGGACCGGGACAGGCCCGCCCGGGACAGGGTGGCCAACCTGATCGCCGACGCGCGGGCGGCCGAGGAGCACGGCTTCACCTCGATGTGGGTCCCGCAGGTGCCCGGCTACTTCGACGCGCTCACCGCCGTCACGCTGATGGGGCAGGCGACCAGCCGCATCGAGCTGGGTACGGCCGTCGTGCCGGTCCAGACCCGGCACCCGCTCGCGATGGCGCAGCAGGTGCTCTCCACCCAGGCGGCCTGCGGGGGCCGGTTCGCCCTCGGGCTCGGCCCGTCCCACCACTGGATCGTGACCGAGCAGTTCGGCCTGCCCTACGAACGCCCGGCCCGCCTCATGCGTGACTACCTGCAGGTACTCAACGCCGCCTTCACCGGGCAGGGGCGGGTCGACGTCGAGAACGACACGTATCAGGTGCACAGCCCCCTCGATGTCACGGACCTCGCCGCCGTCGGCGCGCCCCCGGTCCTGCTGGCGGCGCTCGCGCCGGTGATGCTCGGCCTGGCCGGCGGGCAGGGCGCCGGGACGATCCTGTGGATGGCCGACGAGCGTGCCATCGCCGAGCACGTGGCGCCGCGGCTGGCGAAGGCGGCGGCCGGCGCCGGCCGGCCGGCGCCGCGGATCGTCGCCGGCGTGCCGGTGGCGCTGTGCGCACCGGGCGAGGTGGACGCGGCGCGCGAGTACGCCGAGCAGACCCTCGGGCACGCCGAGCTCTCCCCGAACTACCTGCGGCTGCTGGAACACGGCGACGCCCGGGGCATCGGCGACGTCATGGCCGCCGGCGACGAGAACGCCATCATCGACCGCCTGCGCCGCTACCGCGACGCCGGAGTGACCGATCTGGGCGCCCGCGTGATCCCGCTCGGCTCGGACATCACCGCCCGCGCCGAGTCCCGCCGCCGCACCACCGAGTTCCTCACCGACCTCTGCCCGAATCTCTGACCTCTGACCTCTGACCGTCGATCTCCTGGCCACTGACCCGTCCGCGGGCCGGTCATCCGTGGGCGCCCGGCCGTGGCCAGCCTCCGCCGGGTCCGACCCGGTCGGCCTCGCGGGCGGCACCGGACGCCGACGGCTGGCCGGCCCAGGTGCGGAAGACCGGCCAGCCGATCTCGGTGCGCCAGGCGGAGGTGTCCGGGGTGTCGCGTGGCCCGACGACGTAGATCTCGTGGACCGGTCCGCTGACAGTGATGGCCTGCTCGGCGATATAGGTGCCCAGCACCCCGTAGGTGACGTCGATGTCGTCATGCGGCCCGCGGTGCACCGTCACCGCCAGCTCGGCGGCCGGCAGGGTGACGGTACGCACCCGGCCGCCGGCCGGCGCAGGCACGTGCACCGGAATGTAGACGAGAGCGTGCCCGCGGCCGTCGGTGAACAGGGTGTCGTCGTAGAGACCGCCGTGCGGCCCGGACGGTTCGAGACCGGCGGCGGCCAGCGTCGCGTCCAGCTCGGTCATCGCCTCGTCGTACCAGGCCAGCACCTGGTCGCGGACGACCGTCGCACCGATGGCGACGGCTCTCGTCGGCGGGCGGGTCCGCAGGTCGACCTCGACGGGCGGGCCCGTCGGCACGAGCAGCCGCCGCAGGGTCGCGACCGCTGACCGGGTGCTCTCCAGCTGGTGCTCGACCCGCCGCAGATGCTCGGCGACGAGCAGCGCGCGCGCTTCGGGGTCAGGAGTAGAGAGGATCCTCCCGATCTCGCGGACGGGCATGCCGAGCTCGCGGAAACGGTGGATCACCTGGGCGGTCGGCACCTGCGCCGTCGTGTAGTAGCGGTAGCCGCTCGACGGGTCGACCTCGGCCGGCTCCAGCAGGCCCGCCTCGTGGTAGCGGCGCAGCATCTTCACGCTCAGGTGGGTGATGCGGGAGAAGTCGCCAATGGTGAGGCCCGTGCGCATGACAGCAACTCTGCGCCCTCCCCCGGGGGGAGAGTCGGCCCCTGTCCGCGCGCGTGTCCCGGTCGCCGGTCGCATCGCCGTTTGACCCTTCCCCCGGGGGAGACACCACCGTGGCGGGCAGGCCGGCCGGAGGCGCCGGCCGTGGCGTCCGCACCTGCCCGCCTGCGCGCGGGCCCGTACCGAGGAGTTCACGTGGCCACCCCTCCCGCCGTTCCCGCCGTCCTCACCGCTTCGGGCGTCCCCACCGACTCCCTCGCCGGGCGGCGTGCGCTGGTCACCGGCGGCAGCCGGGGGACCGGCGCCGCCATCGTGGCCCGACTGGCCGCGGCCGGGGCCACCGTGCTGACCACCGCCCGCGCCATGCCGGACGGCTATCCGGCGCCGGACCTGTTCGTCCCCGCCGACATCAGCACCGCCGAGGGTGTGCGCGTCGTCGTCGACCAGGTCCGCGAGCGTCTCGGCGCGGTGGACATCCTGGTCAACGCGCTCGGCGGCTCGCACGCGAACCCGGGCGGCTTCGCCGCGCTCACTGACGACGACTGGCGCGACGAACTGAACGTGAACCTTCTCGCCGCGGTCCGGCTCGACCGGGCGCTGCTGCCCGCGATGATCGAAGCCGGCCTCGGGGCGGTCGTGCACGTGTCCTCGATCCAACGGCGGATGCCGCTGTTCGAGGCGACCCTGGGCTACGCCGCGGCGAAGGCGGCGTTGACCACCTACAGCAAGGGTCTCGCGAACGAGGTGGGGCCCCGCGGTGTGCGGGTCAACGTCGTCACTCCCGGCTTCATCCAGACCGACAGCGCCGAGGCGCTCATCGACCGCCTCGCGCGCGGCGCGGGCACAGACCGGGACGCGGCACTCCGCCGGCTCATGGACTCCCTCGGCGGAATCCCGATCGGCCGGCCCGCGCGCCCGGCGGAGGTCGCCGAACTGGTCGCCTTCCTGGTGTCGGACCGCGCGCAGTCGATCACTGGCGCCGAGTACGTCATCGACGGCGGCACCCTCCCCACCACCTGAACCCGCCACTCCCGCCGCCAGTGTCGCCAGTGTCGCCAGATTGTCACCCAGAGCCGTTCATGTTCTGGCTACCAGCCGGTACGCCTGCAACGATTTGATGCTTGCTGCCCCCGATGTCCATCGATGGGCCTTGCTCGTGTCGATGGAGGTGGCGTGGCGAACGACAGCGCTCAGGGTGGCCCTGGCGTCAGGCTGGTCGGTGGCTTCGGCGGCGGGGCTGTGGGGTTCTGGCAGCCGCCGCGAGGCCGTGGGTGGGGCGTCATCGTGGTCGCGATCCTGGTCGCGGTGGCGCTGGTCGTGAGCCTGGCGAAGCCGGCCGAGGCCGCCGACGGTGACCAGGCGCCGACCGAGTTCACGGCGAGCTTCGCGATTCCGGAGAACGTCGACCTCCCCAAGCTACGGGGTGTGGTGGCGGAGCTCAACAGCCGTCATGCGCTGCTGAGCGACACGCTCTACGAGGAGCAGGACCGCTTCGCCCCGGTCGATCTCGAGCCCGATGTCGATACGTTCACCGTGCAGCATGACTTCGACGGTGCCTTCGCGGTGACGGGCTCCACGCTGTCCCTCACCGTCGATCCGACCGGCGCCGTCCAGATCACGGAACTGACCGGGTGGCAGTGGTTCCTGATATACATCGGCTCCTTCGCCGTGGCCCTGCTGGCGCGCATCCTCTGCGAGGGCTTCTTCGGTGTCGCCACCGCAGGGCCGGGCACCATCCTCGCCGCGGCGTTCTGCGCGGCCCTGGGGAACTTCATCTCCACCTTCATTCCCCAGGCCGTGCGAGTCGTCGACGAGGGACACCAGCATGACGGCGGCGCCTGGGGCTGGGCGGTGGGTATCGCGGCAGTCGCCTCCTTCTTCGGAGTCGTCTGGGAAGGGTGGGCGGCTGGATTCGCGCGTGGTGGCCTGATCACCGACCTGAGAAAGATGGGTCAGGCGCTGGCCAACTGGGGTCGAAGCCTCACGGGCTGGGCTTCGTCGGCCTCTCCCGCCGCCGTCGACACCGGAATCGCACTGGAGGAGAACGCCGGGGCGATCGGCGAGGGCGTCGCCAGCGCGCTGGAGGACAGTGCCAGCGAAACCGCGACGGAGCTGCGCGTGCTGCCCCTGGGCGACTCGATCACCTACGGGGTCGGGACGCCGGACAACTCCAGCTACCGGGCACGACTGGCGCAGCTGCTGGGCGGCGTGGGCGGTCCCGTGAACTTCGTCGGCTCCCAGCGGACCGGCCAGCTGGCGGACCAGGACAACGAGGGGCACCCGGGCTGGACGATCAGCCAGATCAACTCCATCGCGTCCTGCACGATGCGTGAGTACCGGCCGAACGTCGTCCTGCTGCACATCGGCACCAACGACATGGCGCGCAACGTCTCCGTCGCGAGCGCCCCCGAGCGGCTGCGCAGCCTCATCCGTCAGATCGTCAACACCGCTCCCGAGACGACCGTGCTGGTCTCCACGCTCATCCCCTCCACGACTCCGGCGACCATGAACCGCATCCAGCAGTACAACGCGGCCATTCCGGGCATCGTCGGGGACTTCCAGCGGGCGGGCCGGCCCGTGCGCCTGGTCGACATGGGCGCGGTGACGCCGGGAGACATGACCGACTCGCTGCATCCGAACGCGAACGGGTTCCGGAAGATGGCTGAGGCCTTCCACCGGACGATCGACGGCGTCGTCAGGCGCGACGTCTTCCTGCGGGCCCGCAACGGTGTCGCCGGCGCCTGCGGTGACCTGCCGACGGGAGGCGGCGGCACCACGGGAGCGGTCGACCCCTCGGGCACCGGCCAGGACGGCTGGAAGTGGGAGGGCACGATCGCCTCCGGGGTGGGTGCGACCCGCGAGGAGGTGCGGTTCGCCGACCTCAACGGTGACGGCCGCGACGACTACCTGGTGGTCAGCCCGCAGGGCCAGGTGCGTGCGTGGGTGAACAACCGCAGCTCGGGCAGCACGTCCTGGACGTCTCTGGGGACCGTCGCCGCCGGCTCCGCGCCGCGCGAGGAGGTGCGGTTCGCCGACCTCAACGGTGACGGCCGCGACGACTACCTGGCCGTCGGTGCCCAGGGGCAGGTGCGGGCCTGGTTCAACGCCGGCACCGGCAACAGCGTGTCCTGGGCGTCCCAGGGGGAGATCGCCGGCAGTGTCGGCACGACCCGCGAGGAGGTGCGGTTCGCCGACATCAACGGTGACGGCCGCGACGACTATCTGGCCGTCAACACCCAGGGCCAGGTGCGGGCCTGGATGAACGTCCGCGGCCCCGGCGGTACGGGGTGGAGCTACCAGGGCGTCGTCGCCTCGGGGGTCGGGGCGACCCGTGACGAGGTGCGGTTCACCGACCTCGACGGTGACAGCCGTGACGACTACCTGGTGGTCGGTGCCCAGGGGCAGGTGCGGGCCTGGCTCAACGCCATCGGTGCGACCGGCGCGGAGTCGTGGCTGGTCCAGGGCGAGATCGCCGCCGGTGTCGGGGTGTCCCGGGAGAACGTCGAGTTCGCCGACATCGACGGCGGGGGCAGCAGCGACTACCTGGCGGTGAACAGCACCGGGCAGGTCTCGGCCTGGCTGAACGAGCAGTTCGCCCAGAACGACCGGTGGGACCGCCAGGGTGTGGTCGCCTCCGGGACGGGCGTGCCGCCGGAGGAGCTGCGGTTCGCCGATCTCAACGGTGACCGCAAGGAGGACTACCTGGCCGTCAGCCCGCAGGGGGCGGTGAAGGCCTGGCTGCGGGTCTCCGGCGGCTGGAACTACGTGGGCCAGGTCGCCTCGGGGGCCGGGCCGCGCGAGGAGGTGCGGTTCGCCGACCTGAACGGGGATGGCCGGGACGACTACCTGCTGGTCGGCGCGCAGGGCCAGGTGAAGCTCTGGCTCAACGTCGCCGGTGGCAGTGCCGGTATCTCCTTCCAGTCGAAGGGCGATGTCGCCACGGGCTCGGGGGCGCGGGACACGATCCGGTTCGCCGACATCAACGGTGACGGCCGGGACGACTACCTCGTCGTCGGCGCGCAGGGCCAGGTGCAGGGCTGGCTCAACGTCGCCGGTGGCAGCAGCGGGGTGTCCTGGCAGTCCGCGGGCGAGGTCGCCGCGGGCATCGGCCTTCCCGGTTCGATGATCACTTTCGCGGACCTCGACGGTGACAGCCGGGACGACTACCTGTCGGTCAACGAGCACGGCCGGATCTGGGCCTGGCTGAACAACCGCGGCGGCGGTGGCTCGACCTGGCTTGCCCAGGGCGAGATCGCCACCGGCGTCGGGGCGACCCGCAACCAGGTCTCCCTCGCCGACCTCACCGGCGACCGCCGCTTCGACTACCTGGTCACCTCCGCCACCGGCGTGGTGACCGCCTGGACCAACAACGGGATCGTCCGCAAGGGCTAGTCCGCTTCACCATCATGGGCCGGCCGGCAGCCTCCAACGGCTCCGGCCGGCCCATGGTTCGTTGCCGGCCCCGGTCCGGGCCGCCAGAGCTGCCCGGGTCGTCAGGACCGCCTGGACCGTCAGGACCGCCTGGACCGTCAGGGCAGGAAGGGCTGCCCGACAGCGATCACCCGTCCGGTCGGGTCGAGCTGGAGCAGGACCATGATGGACGGCTGGCTCGTGATGAACTCCCGCAGCTTCGCGAGCCCGCCGGTGAGGTAGACCTCGGGCTGCTCCCAGTAGGTGAACCTGACCTCGGGCGCCACGACGAAGTCCCGCCGTTCTCCCTCGATGATCCTGGTGCGGTAGCCGTCGAGGCAGGGATCGGGATCGCCGGCCCGCAGTGGACAGGTGATGTACTCGAGCCGGTCCAGGCTCAGCACGGTGCCGGTGGCGGCATCGGAGATGGCGACCGCGCTGCCGAGCTCGTGCACCTCACCGAACCCGGACAGCGGCGGGTAGGCCGCCGAAGGCATCGGGGTCGGTGCTGCCGTGGGCGGCGGAATGTTCGTACCGGCACTCGCGGACGGGCTCGTGGACGGGCCGACGGCCGCGGTGGTGGTGATCGGGGGGGCGACCGGCGTGGCGCCGGTGCCCGTCTCGCTGCTGCACCCCGCGGCGGCGACGAGGGCCACAACCATGCCGGCGGCCACGGCCAGCGGACTGAGACGGACCGACAGACCAGAAACTCTACGATGACCCACGGTGAGCGACTGTAGCGTCCTGATCATGCCGTGCCTGTCGGAAGGAAGCCAGTTTCGGCTGAATCGACCTGGTCAGCCCGCTCGGCGTGGCCGTTCTCCGGCATTCCGCGAGGCAGGCCTGTCCGGGGCCGGGGCGGGGCAGGCCCGGCTTCACCCGAGGCGGCCGGCGTCGTGGGCGGCCGCCTCGGCGGCCTGCAGCTGGGCCTCCACCAGATCGAGGCCCGCCGACCAGAAACCCGGGTCGGTCAGGTCGATGCCGACGATGCGGCCCAGGTCCTCCGGGGACCGGGAGCCGCCGGCGGCGAGCATCTCCAGATAGTGCGGGACGAACGCGTCGCCCTCGTCCACGTAGCGCTGGTAGACCGACAGCGCCAGCAGTTGGCCGTAGGCGTAGGCGTACACGTACCCGGGCGTGCCGATGAAGTGCGGGACGTAGCTCCACCACGTCCGGTAGCCGTCGGTCAGCTCGACCGAGTCGCCGAGCAGGTCGCGCTGGGTGGACGCCCACGCCTCGTTGAACTGTTCGACGGACAGTTCGCCGTCGGTGCGCCGCGCGGTGTGGACGGCGTCCTCGAACTGGTTCATCGCGGTCTGCCGGAAGACGGTGGCGATCGCCCCCTCGACCGACTCGGCCAGCAGGGCGAGGCGCGAGTCGGGCTCGGACGTCCGCGCCAGCAGCTGGTTGAAGACGATCGTCTCGCCGAACACCGAGGCCGTCTCGGCGACCGTCAGCGGCGTGTGCTGCTGCAGGATGCCCTGCTTCGCCGCCAGGGCGAAGTGGACGCCATGGCCCAGCTCGTGCGCGAGCGTCAGCACGTCGCGGCGCTGCGAGGTGAAGTTGAGCATGACGTAGGGATGCACCGACGGGACGGCGGAGCTGGCGAACGCGCCGCCCCGCTTGCCCGGCCGCACCGGCGCGTCGATCCACTTCTCGTCGAAGAACCGGCGCGCGTGACGTTCCATCTCCGGCGAGAACGCGCCGAAGGAGGACAGCACCAGATCGCGCGACTCCTCCCAGCCGAAACGCTCGTCGGCGCTGGTCACGGTGGCCATCCGGTCGTAGTCGACGAGCTTCGGCAGGCCGAGGACCCGCGCCTTGAGTCGATACCACCGCTGCGGGATGTCGTAGCGCGCCCGGACGGCGTCGACGAGCGCCCGCACCGACTCGTCGGAGACCTCGTTCGCCAGGTTGCGGCTGGTCAGCCAGGTCGGATAGCCACGCAGGCGATCGGTGACCGCCTTGTCGTGCAGAAGCGTGTTGAAGATGTACGCCCGGGTGCGCAGCCCCGGCGCCAGCGCGGCGGTGACAGCCTGGGCCGTCGCCCGCCGAACCTCCCGGTCGCCGGAGGCCAGCCGGCTCAGCGCGACGTCGAGCGCCTCCCCGCCGGCCTGCCCACCGGCTCCGTTGCCGGCGGTGGCGGTGCCGGCGGGCCGGCGGACCTCGATGGAGGAGACCTGCTCGGAGAACAGCCGGCTCCACGCGACCGCCCCGGTGACCGACTTCTCGGTCAGCAGCTTCTCCTCCGGCTCGCTGAGCAGATGCGGCCGGTAGCGCCGCTCCAGCCGCAGGTAGTGGCGTGCCTGGTCAAGCCCGTCCGCCGCCAGCAGCCGCTCGGCGACCTCGTCGTCCAACGCCGCCCACTCGAGGCCGAAGAACAGCAGGGTGGTGCGGATCGCGGTGGAGCGCTCCCGCACCTTCTGCAGCAGCGCGCCCCGCGCCGGATCGGCGGTGTCGGTGGAGAAACGCAGTGACGCGTAGCTGCCGGCCCGGCCCACCAGCTCGTGGACCGCCGTCAGCTCGGCCATCGCGGCCACCAGCCCCGGCCCGTCCAGCGCGGCGACCTGGCCGGCATGGCTTTGCGCGAACTCCTCGGCCCGCCGCCGGGCCTCGGTGAGGAGATCCTCGATGCCCTCCTCGCCGCGGCCGTCGAGCAACGGGCCGAGGTCCCAGGCGACGACGTCGAGGGCCGGATCGGACTGCGTCTCGGTAGCCATTCCCGTACGCTACCGGCGCCCGGCCCGGCCCCCGTGCACGCGGCCGCAGCCCGGCGCCGGGACCGTACGAGAGGCCGGCGCCGGGCCGTGGCGCGCTACTTGCCGGCGACGTCCGGTTGCGTGTCGGGCCGTGGTGCCAGTCGCTTCTCCGGTCCGGTGGCTGCCGCCCGGCGGCGGCGCATCACCGCCCGGGTGACCGGCTCGACGAAGCGGGCCGCGATGGGGCCGATGACGGCCATCAGCAGGACATAGCTGGCGGCCAGCGGGCCCAGGCGGGGTTCGACCTCGGAGGCGACCGCGAGGCCGGCGATGACGATGGAGAACTCGCCGCGCGCGATCAGGGCGGTGCCGGCGCGGAACCGCCCCAGGGTGGCGATGCCGGCGCGCTTCGCCGCCCACCAGCCGGTGATCGTCTTCGTGGCGACTCCGGCGATGGCCAGCAGCGCCGCGGCCAGCAGCGCCGAGGGGATCTGTGTCGGGTCGGTCTGCAGGCCGAAGAACACGAAGAAGACCGCGGCGAACAGGTCACGCAGCGGGCTCAGCACCTCCCGCGCACCCTCGGCGACCGGGCCGGACAACGCGATACCCACCAGGAACGCGCCGACCGCGGCCGAGACCTGCACCTGCTGCGCGACGCCCGCGACGAGCAGCGCAAGGCCGAGCGCCCGCAGCAGCAGGATCTCGTCGTTGCGGTCGGACGCCGGATTGAACACCAGCCGTGTCACCTTCGCGCTGTGCCGCAGCGCGAGGAACAGGACGCCGACCATGGCGCCGAGCGCGATGGCGAGCGACAGCGCGCCGCGGGCGATCGTCTGGCCGGCCAGCAGCGCGGTCAGAACGGGCAGGTAGACCGCCATCGCGAGATCCTCGAGGACGAGCACCGACAGGACGACCGGTGTCTCCCGGTTGCCGAGCCGGCCCAGGTCGGCGAGAACCTTCGCGATGATGCCGGAGGACGAGATGGCCGTGACGCCGCCCAGCACGACCGCCGCGCGCCAGCCCCAGCCGAGCAGGAACGCGGCGGCCACCCCGGGCGCGGCGTTGAGAGTCAGGTCCAGGACGCCGGCCGGTGCGTTGCGGCGCAGGCCCACCAGCAGCTCGCCCGCGGTGTACTCCAGCCCGAGGGTGAGCAGCAGCAGAACGACGCCGATCTCGGCGCCGATCTCGATGAACTCCTCGCTCGCGCCGAGCGGGAGCAGGCCGCCGTGCCCGAAGGCGAGGCCGCAGATCAGATAGAAGGGGATGGGGGAGATACCGAATCGGGAGGCGGCGTGGCCGACGAGGCCGAGCAGAAAGAGAACCCCGCCCAGTTCCACCATGATTGACCCGAGGTCATGCATATGGTCGCGGCGCCCTTCAGCCGGAACGCAGCAGTTCGCCGACGGCGGCGGTGTTCTCCGGCGTCCCGACGACGACCACGACGTCCTCGGCCTGGAACCGGAAGTCCGGCCGCGGGGAGGCGAGGACCTGCCGGTCGCGGACCACCGCCACGATCGAGGCGCTGGTGCGCGTCCTGGCCTGGGTGTCACCCAGCCGGCGCCCGTCGTACGGCGAGCCGGGAAGAATCGTGATCTGCTCGCCGACCAGCCCGGCGAAGGCCCGGCTCAGATCGGCCAGCTTCTCGACGATGTGGGGTGCTCCGAGCAGCTCGGAAAGCACATCGCCCTCCTCGGCGGTCAGGGCTATCGACTCGGCGCAGGAATCCGGGTCGGTGGCGTCATAGACGACCAGGTCACGGCGGCCGCTGTGGTGCGAGACCACACCGATCCGCCGTCCGGTGCGGGTCGAGAAGTCGTGGCGCAGACCGATACCCGGGAGGGCGGTCTCATCGACGTTCATGCGAAACCTCGTCAGTGATGTCTGTGTCGAGTCAGGAGAAGGGGAACGGGCCGTCAGGAAGGGCATCACCGGCACTGCCGGGGCATCGGATTCCGGCACCGCCGGCGAAAGAGGCGGGAGCCCTCGGCAGGTGGGAGAAGGGACGCGGCAGCCCGCGCCCACCGCGCGCCGGGCCGCGCCGCGCCGGGCCGCGCCGGGCTGGGCTGGCGCCCTGGCACCCGAACTACCGGCGCCGGGACGCGGGAGACCGCTGCGCCCGCTCGGGCGTCACCCGAAGACGGGACCGCCGTAGGCCGGTGAGTTCCTGCCTGCGGGCTGGCGAGCAGCGGATCCGCGGGTTCCGGACGTGTGCCGGTGTCGTGTGCGCACGGGGTGCGAGAAGTGGTGCCCTGTCCGCGCGCTGTCGGGTGACGTCCGATGTCGTCGGACGTCGCCTCGGTCAGGCGTGGCTGTGACGAGGCGGAGCGCGTGCGCCGCAGTCGTCGATCGGACCGCGCAGGCGGGCCGACGGGAGTGCGGACCGCCGGCCCGCAAAGACGGCGCGGAGAAGGAACAGCGCGAGCGCGGCGACCGGGCCGACCTCGTCCGGGCCGTTCCACGAGGCGAACCAGCTCGCCAGGCGGGCCCCGCGGTCGATGCGGGGTACCGGCACGGCGCCGTGGACGGCGGCGGTGGCGGACAGCGCCGTGTCCCCGGCGGCGCGCATCCCCCCGTACTGGGGATCGCCCGACCGGGTGGCGGTGGCGGTGCCGACGCACAGCAGTGCCGCGAGGACGGTGACCGACATCCACGCTGCCAGGGCATGCAGGCGGCGAGGCGCTGGCACAGCGACAGGCTAGGGCAACCACGACGGTCGGCGCGTTCCGTCATGAACTTCGCCATAAGCGTCCGCCGGCCGCGCCCGGCGCGCGAGGTCAGCTGCGGGTGAGCCGCTCGCCGTGGTCGAGCTCGGACGACGTCAGGACATCCGAGCGGCTGGCACACAGCCGCCAGTGGGTGAGGGTCCCGTCCGGGCCGCGTAGCTGCCCCGTGGCCAGGGCCGCCTCGACGCGGCGGCGGACCGGATGTTCGTTGTCGGGGTCGGCGGCGAAGAGGATCCGCAGCCGTACGCCCTGCTCCGTCCGGACGGCGTCGGTGTGATGGGGGGCGGCCGAGCACGGCGAGGGATGATCCCAGTGCCCGCACAGCGCCACGGTGACCGCGGCGCCAGGGGCCCCGATGTCACCGTCATGCGCCATCTCGACGACTGCCTCGTGGACGAATGCCTGGCGCATGGCGTCAGTCTGGCACGAGTCAGGACATGAGGTTCTCGATCAGGACGGTGTCGTGCTCGGCGGCGACGAAGCGGGGATGGTCGAGGAGGCCGCGGAGGAACTCGGTGGTGGTGACGACCCCCGGGCCCTCGGCACGCAGCTCGTCGAGGGCGCGGCGCATCCGGGCCAGGGCGCGGGGCCGGTCCGGGGCCCAGACGACGACCTTCGCGAGCAGCGAGTCGTAGTAGGCGGGGATGCGGTAGCCGGGTGTGGCGTGGGTGTCGACCCGGACGAACGGTCCGGCCGGGACGGCGAAGTCGGTGAGGGTGCCGGGCGCGGGGGCGAAGTCGCGGCGCGGGTTCTCGGCGTTGATGCGGCATTCGATCGACACGCCGCGGGCGTCGACGTCCGCCTGGGTGAAACCGAGCGGCTCGCCGGCGGCGATCCGGATCTGCTCGGCGACCAGGTCGAGGCCGGTCACCATCTCGGTGACGGGGTGCTCTACCTGGAGACGGCAGTTGACCTCCATGAAGTAGTAGCGGCCCTGCGGATCGACGAGGAACTCGAAGGTCCCGGCGCCGACGTACCCGCTGGCCAGGGTGCCGCGCACCGCGGCGGCGCACAGCGGCTCGACGATCTCGGGTGGCAGGCCGGGGGCGGGCGTCTCCTCGACCAGCTTCTGGTGGCGCCGCTGCAGGGAGCAGTCGCGGGCGCCGAGGTGGACGGCGGTGCCGTGCGCGTCGGCCAGCACCTGGACCTCCACGTGGCGCGCGGAGGCGAGGTATCTCTCGACGTAGAGACGGCCGTCGCCGAACACCGCCTGGGCGGTCGCGCGGGTGTGCCGGTAGGCACGGTCGAAGCCGTCGGGGTCGTGCACGACGCTCATGCCGCGCCCGCCGCCGCCGGCCGCGGCCTTGATGATGACCGGATAACCGATCTCGGCCGCGGTCACGGCCGCCGCCTCGGGCTGGTCGGCGGTGCCGCGGCTGCCGGGCAGCAGCGGCAGCCCGGCCTCGGCCATGATCCGGCGGGCGACGGCCTTGTCGCCGAGGCGGGCCATGACGTCCGGCGGCGGGCCGATGAACGTGAGGTCCTCCGCCGCGCAGATCTCGGCGAAGTCGGGGTTCTCGGACAGGAACCCGTACCCGGGGTGGATGGCGTCGGCCCCGCGGATGCGCGCGGCCTCGATCACCGCCGGCATGTTCAGATAGCTCTCCCGCGACGGTCCCGGGCCGATCTGAACGGACTCGTCGGCGAACGCGACGACGGCGCTGTCACGGTCGGCCGTGGAGTACGCGGCCACGGTGGCGATGCCCAGCTCGCGGCAGCTGCGGGCGATCCGCAGCGCGATCTCGCCGCGGTTGGCGATCAGAACCTTCTTGATCATCGGCTGTCGCCGTGGGGCACGTCGACGTCCAGGGTGAGCAGGGGCTGGCCGTACTCCACCGGGGTGGCGTCGGCGACGAGGATCTCGCGGACCCGGCCGCCGCGCTCCGCCTCGACCGGGATCATCAGCTTCATCGCCTCGATGATCCCGACCTGCTGGCCGGGGACGACGGTGTCACCGGCCCGGACGAACGGGTCCGCGCCCGGCTCGGGGGCGTGGTAGAAGACGCCGACGGTGTGCGCCGGGACGACGAACGCGAGCGCGTCGTCGGAGCCGTTCTGCGCCGCCGACCCCGCCGACCCCGCCGACCCCGTCGGTCCCGCGGTACCGGGCCCGGCGGGCAGCGAGGCCGGTGCCGACGGGAACGCCGCGGACGGGCGCGCGGCGCCGTGCGGGGAAACGTCGCGGCGGTCGGCCGCGGCCGGTGCGTGCGCGGACCCGCCTGGCCCGGCGGATCCGTCCGGCGTGGTCCAGTCGATCTCCACGGCGAGGTCGCCGGCGGACACCCGGACCCGGCTGACGGGTCGTGCCCCGCCGGCGCCCGCCTCCTGCGCGGCGAGGCGCAGGACGGCCAGCACCTCGCCGAGTCCGCTCTGCCCGTGCTCGCCGTCCTGGCCGGCAGGTGCGGGCCTGGGTGCGGTGGGTGAGGCGGGTGCGGTGGGTGAGGTGGGTGCGGGGGCCGGTGTCGTGGAGGTGCCGTTGGCGGTGGTGATGGTCAAGAGGATCGCCTCGCCTCGTCGAGATCGGCGGTGGAGCGGTGTCCACCCGTCGGCGGGCGTGCCGCCGGGACGGTGGGGGTCGGGGTGCCGAAGCGGCGGAAGCGGGCCCGGCGGCCCGAGACGAGCGTCGGCGGGTCGAGCGGGATGAGCTCCGCGAGCGTGCTGGTGAGCGCGGCCCGCAGCACGTCGGCGGCGCCGAGCGGGTCGACGTCCGCGCCGCCGTCGGGCTCGGGGATGACCCCGTCGACGATGCCGGCCGTCAGCAGGGCGCGGGCGTCGACCCGCAGTGCGGCGGCGGCGTCGGGGCCGGCCGCCGGGTCCTTCCACAGGATGGCGGCGCAGCCCTCGGGGCTGATCACCGAGTAGATCGCGTTCGCGCACATCAGTACCCGGTCGGCGACCGCGAGGGCGAGCGCGCCGCCGCTGCCGCCCTCGCCGGTGACCACCGCGACGACGGGCACCGGCAGCCCGGCCATCAGGCGCAGGTTCTGCGCGATGGCGACGGCCTGGCCGTTCTCCTCGGCCTCGATGCCGGGATGGGCCCCGGCGGTGTCGATCAGGGTGATGACCGGCAGGCCCAGCTTCGCGGCCAGCCGCATCACCCGGGCGGCCTTGCGGTAGCCGCTGGGAGAGGGCATGCCGTAGGAACGGGCGGACAGCTCGGCCGCGGTGTGACCCTTCTGCGTTCCGATGACGACGACCGGTGTCCCGTCGAGGCGGCCGAGGCCGGCGACCATGGCCGGGCAGTCGGCGGCGGCCCGGTCGCCGTGCAGCTCGGTCCAGTCCTCGACCAGCGCCCCGATGTAGTCCAGCGCGCTGGGGCGGCCGAGCCGGCGGGCGAGCCGCACCGCCTCCCAGGGGTGCCGCTGCACCAGCAGCTCGGGCTCCCGCACGACAGCCCGGCCGGGCGCGGCGGGTGCCCCGGCCGCGGCGGCGGGCACCGCGGGCTCGACGGTGGACGCCGGGCGGCGGGTGGCGACGCCGAGCAGGCGCGCGAGCGTCGGGCGCAGCGCCGGCCGCGGGCTGATCAGGTCGACGACACCGTGCTCGAGCAGGAACTCGGCGGTCTGGAAGCCGGGCGGGAGGGTCTCGCGGATGGTCTGCTCGATCACCCGGGCGCCGGCGAAGCCGAGCCGGGCGCCGGGCTCGGCGATGATGACGTCGGTCAGCGTCGCGAACGAGGCGGCGACCCCGCCGAACGTCGGGTCGGTGATCAGTGAGACGGTGAGGATGCCGGCCTCGTCGAGCTGGCCGATGGCCTGCGCGGTCTTGGCCATCTGCATCAGTGAGAGGGCGCCCTCCTGCATCCGCGCGCCGCCGGAGGCGGTCACCAGCAGCAGCGGGGTGCGCTCCCGCAGGGCGATCTCGCACGCGCCGGTGATGGCCTCGCCGACGGCGGCGCCGAGGCTGCCGCCGAGGAAGCGGAAGTCCATCACCGCGGTCACGACACCGCAGCCCTCGATGGTGCCGCGGGCGACCAGGACCGCCTCGGGCATGCCGGTCGAGGCGCGGGCGGCGCGCAGCCGGTCGGCGTAGGGCCGGGTGTCGACGAAGCCCAGCGGGTCGGCCGCGGTGACCGGGGTGGCGACGATCTCGGCGGAGCCCTCGTCGAGCAGCAGGCCGACCCGCTGCGCGGCGGTCAGCCGGGCGTGCCAGCCGCATTCGGGGCAGACGTGCCCGCCGCGGGCGAAACGCCGCCCGTAGATCATCCGTCGGCAGCCGTCGCAGACGAGCCAGGCGGGTGTCCCGCCGTCGTCCACCTCGGGCTGGTGCTGGAGTACGGGTGCAGTCATGTCCGTCGTCCCTGTTCTGCGGAGCCGGAGCCGTGGTGGCCGGAACCGGTGTCGGGGGCATGGCCCGGTCGGGGGTGGGCGCGCGGCAGGTAGGTGGTGGCCGTGGCGGGCAGCCGGACGCCGGCCTGCGCGAGCACCGCCACCCGGGAGGTGAACGCGGCGCCGTGCATCAGCTCGGCGGCGATCGCGGCGGCGTGCCGGTTCTCCAGCGGTTCGAGTGCGCTGGCGCGCACCCAGGAGTTGAACGCCCCCATCGCCGGCCCGCACCAGACCTGGTAGTCGGCGACACGGTCCGGGGTGCCGGTGATGCTCCACCCCGACGACAGGCCGAGGTACCAGCGGAACACCAGCGCCATCCGCCGCTTCGGGTCGTCCCGTGCCCGTTCGATCTGGTCGGGGTCGCGGGACGTGAAGTAGGCGACGGTGTCCGCCCAGACGTCGTCGAGCGGCCGGTGGAAGATCCGCCGTTCGAGCGCGGCGCGCTCCTCGGCGGGGATGTCGTCGAGGCCCGCGTGCCGGTGGTAGAGGTCGTAGAGCCGGCGGGCCTTCGAGGCGAACATGGTGCCGCGGCTCAGGACCTGAACCTCCGCGCCGATCTCGAACATGTCCGCGGACGGGGCCTGGGCACAGTCGGTGACCCCGGCGGCGGCCAGCAGGCGCTTGGTGGCCGGCGACTGCGCCGCCTCGACCGCCGCCTGGTTGACCGAGCCGGTCACCACGTAGTCCGCGCCGAGGGCGAAGGCGGCGGCGACGGCCCGGGGGGTGCCCAGCCCGCCGGCGGCCCCGACCCGGACGGCCCACCCGCCGGTCTCGGCGCGCCGGGCGTCCCGCAGCGCGAGCAGCTCGGGGAGCAGGACGGGCAGTGGCCGGCGGTCGGTGTGGCCGCCGGAGTCCGCCTCGGCGGTCACGTCGTCCGCGAGCGGCACCGCGGCGGCGAGCGCGGCCTGCTCGGCGCTGACCAGCCCCTGCTCGACCAGCCCCCGGACCAGCGCGGCCGGCGCCGGCCGCAGGAACAGGTCGGCGACCTCCGTCCGCGACACCTTGGCGACGACGCGGTTGTCCGCGACGACCCGCCCGTCCGGACCCCGGCGCAGGCCGGCGAGCCGGTAGCGCACCACCTGCGGGGTCAGGTCCAGGAAGGCGGAGGCCTCGACGCAGCGCACCTGGTGGCGCAGGCAGGCGTCGACGACGTCCCGCTCCATCGCGGCCTCGTTCGGGCTGTGGATCAGGTTGCAGGCGAACCGACGTCCGCCGACCCGCCGCCGGATGTCGGCGAGCGCCTCGTCCACCCGCGCGGCGACGACACCGGCCGCGCCGAAGGAGGCGAGGTAGCCCGCCTGGGCCAGGTTGACGACCAGGTCGGCCGAGGCGATGCCGTTCGCCATCGAGCCGGCCATGTACGCCTGGTCCACACCGTGGTCGCGCCGGAAGGCGGGGGAGCCCAGCCGCCGCGGCGGCAGCGGGCCGGCGGCGGCCAGCACCTGCCCCGCCGCGGCGGCGGCCCGCTCGTCGCCGGTGACCGCGATCCCGGCCGCGTCACGCACGACGTAGACGGGCCGGTCCAGGTCGGCGAGCACCTGGTGGACGTCCCGCGGCGCACGCGCGAGCACCGGGGCCGGCAGCCGTGCCGGCAGCACGGTCGCGCTCACCGTGCTCACCACGACGGCGCACCCTCGTCGCGCAGCTCGATGGCGATGTCGGTCAGCTCGTAGATGCGCATCGTCGGCTTCCACAGGCTCGCGTCGGCGGTGACGCGGACCCGGCCGGGCCGGCGGCTGACATCGGAAATGTGCACCTCCAGGGTGAACGTCCCGTCCGTGGGGAGCAGCTGGCCGCGGTACTTCCAGTGCAGAGTCACGCCGACGGGCAGGACGAACCCGGGCCGCGCCATCCCGTCCGCGTGCCCGGCGTCGACGGCCCACTCCTGCAGGGCCTGGAGCACCGCCTCCACCCCGAGCGAGCCGGGGATCACCGGGTCCAGGTGGAAGTGCCGGGCGAAGAACCAGTCCCCGGGGTCGATCGGCCGCTGCGCACGCAGGTAGCCGTGCCCGTGCCGGCCGCCGCCGTCGACCACCTCGACGTCGTCGAGCAGCGCCAGCTGGCCCCGCGCGCACAGCGGCGCGGCCGGGTCCGCGCGCCGCGCGGCCACGTCGATCGTGCGGATCGCCGGCCGTTCCCGCTCGTCGAGGGCGTCCAGCCAGGTCGGGACGAGCCGGCCGCCGTCCAGTCCGGTCTGGCGGGCCAGCGCCGGGGCGTTGAAGTACCCGAACATCGACTCGCCGCGGTAGAACGGCTCGCCGTCGACCGCCATCTCGTAGGAGAAGTCCTGCAGCGCCGTCCCGGGCATCGGGTTCGTCGACAGCAGCGTCGAGTGCTGGCGGATGGTCGCGGCGCGCAGCTCCACCTCGCGCAGCACCGTGGCGCTGCCGCCGAGGTTGCGCAGGCTGTAGTCCTCGGCCGGCTCGGCCACGGTGGCCCCGAGATAGTAGCCGAGCAGCAGCGCCGACTGCAGGGACGTCTCCATGTACACGCAGTTGGGCATGGAGGCGTTCGCCGTGTCGGCGAAGTACCAGGAGTCCGCCGCCGCGTCGTACTCGGTGATGTGGGTGGCCCCGCCGCGCAGGTCGCCGCGGCGGGAGTCCGTTGCCATGATCCGGTCGACGAGCCGCAGCCCGCCGCCGGGCAGCCGGGTGGCGCGGCGGCCGCGGTAGCCGCCGAACTCCGGGCCGAGCCCGATGCCCTGGTCCCCGCGGGCGCAGTGCGCCATGTGGAACTCGCTGAGCAGCGCCCGTTCCCCGGCGGCGTTACGCCGACCGAGGTCGGCGGTCACCGCACCGCCGTGCTCGGGCCCGACCGGCGCGCCGGGCCGTTCCCGGACGGTGACGGCGACGTCGTCGAGCTCGGCGACGAGCCGCCCGCCCGCGTGCACCAGCACGCGCGCGGCGAGCCACGGCCGCGGCAGGAGATCGATCGTGTCGACCTCGAGCTGGATCTCCCCGTCTGCGCCGTCCCAGTCCCGCCCCGCCTCGGTGAGGTGCACCGACGCGGCGGGGTGTGCCGGGCCGGTGCGCGGGCGGCCGTCCGGATCCTCGGCGGGTGCCTCGGGGACGAAACGCGCGTCCGCCAGGCACAGGTGCAGCCCGGCGTACAGCGCGAACACCCGCACCGCCTGCCCCGCCGCCGCCAGCAGCCCGCGGGCCAACCCGTCACCCAGCGGCAGTCTCCCGTCCCCCAGGGGCAACAGCCCGGCGCGCAGGGAGCCGGCGCTCCGGGTACCGCCCCGCAGGCGCAGGTCCGCGACCCAGCCGAGGAGCGTCGGTGCTCCGGGCTCCGTCAGGGTGACGTCCGGGTTGACGCCGTGCTGCTCGTAGGGCGCCCCGAAGACGGCCGCCACCTCGCCGCGGCTCAGCGCGGCCAGGTCGGCCGCGTCCAGCGCGTCACGCGACGTGCGTGCCAGCGGCTTGAAGGACGCCTCCGTGATCCGAGGGCTGGTCTCCTGCGGAGCCGCCGCCGGTCCTGCCGGTCCTGCCGGCCCCGCGGCCAGTGCCGGCGGTGCCGACGGACGTCGCTCAGGCACCGGGAGCTGCTCAGGCACCGGGAACGCAGCCCCGAGGGAACGGGACGGACCGGCGAGGGTGAGCCGGCTCAGCGCGAGCTGCGCGACCAGTGCGGAGTCGTGCCCCGCGGCCATGACCGCGCCCACCTCCCTGACCAGGGCGGCGATCTGCACGGCGGACCGGCTCCCGCCGGACGGGCCGGGGCTCGGGACCGCGGGCGGCACCGTCCCGCCGGTGGGCGCCGGACCCGCGCCCACCGCCGCGCTGCTGTCGGCCGCTGTCAGACGGAGGGGGTCGAACGGCTCGCCGTCGAACTCGAGGGTCTCGTCGAACCGGAAGGTCTCGTCGAAGCGGAGGGCGTCGTCGGCCAGCGTCATGAGGTCCCCTCCTGCTGCCAGCGGGCGGCGCCCTCGGCGAACTTCGCGGCCATGTCGGGTGTGCCGACCATGGCCACGTCGTGCAGGCGGACGAGGATCCGCCCGTCGCGGCCGACGGCGGTGACCCGGCTGACGACGCCGGTGTCGCTGACCTTCGCCTCGTCGACCACCACCGCGAACGGTTCGCCCGCGGGCAGCGGCGCCCGGTAGTCGATCCGTCCGACGGCCAGCGGCAGGCAGGCCTGCCCCGTCAGCCAGCGGCCGAGCACGGACGGGCCGTGCAGCAGCAGGTCGGCGAGTGCCGGGTCGTGGGCGGCGCCGGCGAACGCGCCGTGCGCGACCGGCGCGGCGGACAGCTGGCACTCGAGGATCACGCTGTCCGCGCCGCGGTCGAGGATCCGCCGGATCCCGCGGAGCAGCGGCCCGTGGAAGAGTGTCCCGCCGGTGTAGATCTCCAGTCCGTCCTCGCCCGGCGCGGACCAGGCGGCATCGAGCCGTGGCCAGTCCTCCACCTGGGCGGGTGCCGGCAGCTTCGGCGCGAGTACCAGCGTGGCCGCGTACCGGGAGAGCCCGACCGGGAGTGCCCCCGGGCTGCGCACACTCGCCCGCACGACAAGCCGGTCACCGTCACCGTCACCGGACGGGTTCGGATCCGGGTCCGGCTCGGCCGCCGCCGCGTGCAGGCGCAGGGTCAGCTCCCCGGTCCCGTCGAACACGACGCCCTTGTGGACGTCGAAGTCGCGGACCTCGACGACGACGCGTCCCGGATGGGTCCGCTCGGCGGCGTTGACGAGCCAGCCGATCGCGAACGTCGCCGGCAGGACGGGGAACCCGCCGACCTGGTGATGCAGGATCACCGGGTCGGTGGCCAGCTCCGTCAGGTCGCGTCGGGTCACCAGCGCCGGGGCGGGGCGGCTGCCCGCCGCGCCGGTCAGCGCCTCGGCGGAGCCGATGAGAACGCGGACGTCCCCGTCGTGCGGCGGGGTGAACTGGTCGGCGAAGGCCTGCGCGCCGGCGGCCCGGTCGATCAGGGCGACACCCCGGGAGCGGAACAGCTCCCGCAGGTCGGCGTCGACCATGCCGCCGTCCCAGGCGCCCCAGTCGATCGCGGTGACGTGCCGCGCCGGCTCGGTCTGCTTCCAGCCGGCGGCGAGGCGGCCGAGGGCCTCGTTCGCCGCCGCGTAGTCGGCCTGGCCCGGGTTGCCCATCAGACCCGCCACCGAGGTGAACAGGACGAGGTGGCGCAGCGGCGAACCGGGCCCGTCCCCGAGAGCGCCGAGGACGTTGCGCAGCCCCGTCAGCTTCGGTGTGAGGACGCGGCGGACGGCGTCCGGCGTCTTCGCCGTGAGCGCGCTGTCCGCGAGCGCCCCGGCGCCGTGCACCAGCGCGCTGGCCACACCCCGGTAGGGCGCCAGCGCGGCGGTGACCGCCGCCCGGTCGGCGATGTCGACGCTGAGGTAGGTCGCGCTGGCACCGACGGCCTCCAGTGCCGCCAGGGTGTCGCGGATCTCGCGCCGGGCCAGGACGTCGCGCCGGGCGGCTTCCGCCTGGCGGGGAGTCGGCCGCGCTCCGCCCGTGCCGGCGCGGGCCGCGAGGTCCGCGGCGGCGGCGGCGAGCAGGCCGGCGTCGGGGATCCCGTCCGCCCAGCCCGGATCGGCGTCGGCCGCGGTCCGCCCGAGCAGCACGAAGTGCGCCGGGACCCGCGTCGCGAGTGCCCTGACGCAGTCCGCGGTCACCCCGCGGCCCCCGCCGGTGACGATCACGGTCTCGTCCCGACCGAGCACGGGAGCGGTGGCGGGCTCGGTCGCATCCACCTCCGCATCCGCGGCCGGCCCGGCCCCGGGGCGTGCCCCGGCGCCGAACGGGCCGGGTCGCACCGTCCAGCGGGTTCCGTCCGCGTCGACACCGACCTCGAGCAGGTCGGTTGCCGCGTCCCACAGCTCGGTCAGTGCCAGCTGTGCCAGCGCTGCCGGCGTATGGACGGGATCGATGTCGAGAGCGCGGCAGAACAGGGCCGGTTCCTCGCGGGCCAGTGTCTTGACGACACCGGCGGCACCGCCGAGGAGGCCCTGCGCCGCGGGTGCCGTGCCGCGCAGCCCCAGTCCGCCGTCAAGCCGGGTGATCGTGGCGAACGCGGCCCGGCCACCGCGGGCCGTGGCGCGGGCGAGTGGGCCGGCGGCGTGCTTGGCGACCAGGACGGCCTCGGCGAGCCGGCGAATCCCCGGAGCCCAGGCATCGGTGTCGGATCTGGCGGCGGCGTCGGCTTCTCCCCGGGGGGCGGCGAGAAGCAGGAGGCACAGGTCGACGGTCCCGTCGCCGCCCAGCGTGTCGTCGAGAGCCTGCTCGACCGCTGCCGCGTCCCAGCCTGCGAACGGGTCGGCCAGGTCAGTCGCCTCCGACCCGGTGTCGGTGGCTGAGGGCGCGCTGCCGGGGAGGAACAGGGTGCGGATGGTGAAGCCGCGCTCGATGAGCCCCTCACGCAGGGCGGTCAGGGTCTCGTCGTTGCCAGCCGTACCCCCGGCGTCGACGAGAACCGCGACCGGACCCGACCCGTAGGGGCTCGCGTCCAGGACGTCGACGGCCGAGGTCGCGACCAGTTCGACGCGCTGACGGGCCAGCGGGGCCTCGTCCGGCCGGTCGGTGCCGGCGGGGGCGCCGATCGCCGTCGCCGTCGCGTCCGCGGTCTCCGCGGGAGTGCTGGTGGCGAGTGAGGTGAGGACGTGGTGGGTGATGTGGTCGAGGGTGCGCATGTCGGCGAGGCGTTCGGGGCCGACGGCGGGGAGGGTGGGGAAGTGTTCCTGGAGGGCGCCGAGGATCTGGACTCGTTTGATGGAGTCGACGCCGAGGTCGGCTTCGAGGTCCATGGTGGTGTCGATCATTTCGGCGGGGTAGCCGGTCCGGTCGGCGACGACGCTCAGCAGCGCGGCGCGCACCGCGTCCTGCCCAGGTCCCGCGGGAGCCGTCGCCCCGTTCACGCTGGACGCGCCGTCGACGCCTGCCGCGCCGTTCGTGCTCACAGCGCCGTTCGCGGCGGCCGCGCCGGTGACATCGCCGGTGGGTGCCGCGGGAGCGGCATCGGTCGACCTGGCGACAGGACCGCTGCCGGCCTCGCCGTGGGCCCCGGACACCGGCGAGGCCGCCTCGGGCCGGTACCCGTTGCCGTTTCGGTTGGTCTGCGCCGGCACCAGCGGCACGAACGGAACGGCCGGGCCTGGCAGCGGGATCTCGGTACGGCCAGGTGGCGTACCGCCGCCGGTGGGGAGTACCTCCGGCCCGGCCGGCAGCCGCAGGCCCGCGAGCGCGGCGAGGACCTCGTTGGCACGGGTGTGGGTGCGGCCGGTGGCGAGGCTCTGCTCCTTCACGTGCTCGACCGCCGCCGGCACCCAGCCCGGCAGTGCCGCCTCGGTGCCTGAACGCAGCAGGGCGACCAGTTCGCCGGCGATCTGGAGCTGCCCGTCCAGGTAACGGTCGTGCAGGTCCAGGTGCCGGTTGACCGCCTCGGTGACCGCCGCCGGATCGAGCAGCGGCTCACTGACCGTCTCCACCGGCGCGACCGCGTGGGACCCGTTACCGGCCCACGACCCGTCCACGGCCTGCGCCGCGGCGACGGCCGGCTCGGCGACGGCTGGTTCCGCGGGCGCGGGCTGCGGGGCGGCGGTGAGCGGAGCCGCGGACGGTGCGATCGCGACGGACGCCGGTGCAGCCAGCGCACTGACCCGGAAACCGTCGGTCAGGCCGGCCGCGTACAGCGCGCGTCGGGAGTCGGGGATGTACTCCGCGCCCGTCAGCGTGATGGTCATGCCCCTGCGGGCAGGCACCTCGTCGGCGTCACCGGAGTGGGACGCGGGGTCGTACCGGTTGATGTCGGCCAGGGGGAGACCGAGCACCGCGAGCTGCACCGCGGCCTGCTTGAGCGCCACGTCGCCGTCGCGCAGCGGGCCGCCGTCGGTGGAGACGACCACGACCGGCTGGCCGTCGAGGATGCGGCGGGCGAGCTGGGCGAGGACCTGCTTCGGCCCGAACTCGACGAAGACGTTGCACCCGTCGGCGCGCATCGCCTCGACACCGGCGACGAAGTCGACGGGGGCCAGCAGCTGGCCGGCGAGCACGTCCCGGTTCGCCGCCGGATCCGCACCGTAGCCTGCGCCGGCCGTGTTGGCGTACACCGGCGTGGCGGGGACCCCGACGCCGACGGCGTCCAGCTCCTGGGAGAAGCGGTCGACCGCGTGGCCGACGTGGCGGGTGTGGAACGCGGCCGAGACCGGCAGCAGCCGGCCGGTCATGCCGCGCCGCGCCAGCTCCTCGAGCACCTCGGCGACGGCCTGCGTGCCGCCGCCGACGACGACCTGGTCGGGCGCGTTGTGGTTGCAGACGACCACGTCGGGAAACGCGCCGAGGATCTCCTCGATCTGCTCCCGGCCGGCCTGGACGGCCGCCATCGTCCCCGGGTCAGCGGCCTCGGTGCCGGTGCCGGTGCCGGTGCCGGTGTCGGTGTCGCTGTCGGCCGTGTCGGTGGGAGGTGCCATCGCGGCGCCGCGGGCGCGGGCGAGGCGGAAGAAGGCGGTGTCGTCCAGCGCCCCGGCGGCCCACAGCGCGGTCAGCTCGCCGAAGCTGTGGCCGAGGTGGCCGGCGCAGCGCAGGCCGAGCTCGGTGAGGTACCGGTACTGGCCGGCGGACAGCGCGCCGATCGCCGGCTGGGCGTACCGGGTGGCGCGCAGCCGGGACTCCTGCTCCTGGCGCAGCTCCGGGTCGAACACGGGCGGCGGGTACATGACCGCGGCGAGAGGGGTCGTGCCGTCGGTGAACGCGGCGTTCGCGTCGTCGACGGCCTGCGCGACGGTCGGCACGCCGAGGACGGTGTCCAGGCCCATCTCCAGGTACTGGCTGCCCTGGCCGGCGTACAGCGCCCCGACCCGCGCGTCGGGCAGGGCCCGGCGGCGGTAGTACACCCCGGCCGGGTGGGTCCACTCGTCGGCGTCGGGTGCGGCGGTGAGCTGCGCGAGCGCGATCCGGAGCAGGTCCGCGCCGTCGGTGTCGCCGGGCGCGGTGACGAAGCCGATCCGGGCGTGGTCCGCGGGGATCGGGTCGGCGGGGTCGGCGCCGTCCACCGGCGGGGCGCCGGACTCGAGGGCGGCGCGCAGCGCGGCCGGGTCCTCGGCGTGCCAGAGCCACGCGCGGGCGGTGCGGTGCACCATCCCGGCGGCCGGCCGCAGCGCGCTGTGCTCCTCCAGGACGACGTGGAAGTTCGTCCCACCGAAGCCCATCGCGGACGCCGCCGCGCGCCGGACCGGCCGGCGCGGGTCCCGGATCCACGGCCGGGTGCGGGTGTTCACGTACAGCGGGGTCGCGTCCTCGGCGAGCGGGCCGGCCGGCCGTTCGACGTTGATCGTCGGCGGCAGCGTCTTCTGGTAGAGGCTGAGCGCCAGCTTCATCAGGCTGGCCGTGCCCGCCGCGCCCTTGGTGTGCCCGATCTGCGACTTGACGCTGCCGATCGCGGCGAAGTGCGTCTGTCCGCCGGCCGCGGCGCGCAGGACACCGTCCAGCGCGGTGAGCTCGGTGCGGTCGCCGACCGCGGTGCCGGTGGCGTGCGCCTCGAACAGCTCGACGGACGACGGGGAGCAGTCGGCGTCGGCGTAGGCGCGGCGCAGGGCGCGTTCCTGGCCCTCCGCCCGCGGGGCGTAGATGCTCTTCGAACGGCCGTCGCTGGACGAGCCGAGCCCGCGGATGACCGCGTAGATCCGGTTGCCGTCCCGCTCGGCGTCGGCGAGGCGGCGCAGGGCGAGCATGCCGATGCCCTCGCCGATGAGGGTGCCGTCGGCGCCCTCGTCGAACGGGCTGATGCGGTCGGACTTCGACAGTGCCTGCGTCTTGCTGAAGCACATGTAGCCGAAGATCGAGTTCTCGGTGTCGGCGCCACCGGCGATCATCATGTCGGCGCGGCCGTCGACCAGTTCGGCGATCGCCATCCGCACCGCGGACAGCGACGCCGCGCAGGCCGCGTCAACCGTGCTGTTCATCCCGCCGAGGCCCAGGCGGTTCGCGACCCGCCCGGCGGTGACGTTCGCCAGCAGGCCGGGGAAGGAGTTCTCCTCCCAGGGCGCGAACGCCTCCGCGTAGCGGGTGGCGATCGCCGCCGCGTCGTCCTCGGTCAGCCCGCAGGCGCGCACCACCTCGCGCAGCACCGGCGTCGTGAGCCGCGCGGCCAGCGGGTGCATCAGCGGGACGGGCCCGGTGACCCCCAGCACGACCCCGGTCGACTCCGCGTCGTACCAGGCGGAGCTCGGTGCGCCGGCGTCGCGCAGCAGATCCCGCGCCACGACCAGGCTGAGGGTCTGCAGGGTGCTGGTGACCTCCAGCTGGTTCGGCGGGAGACCGAACTCCAGCGGGTCGAAGTCGACGTCCGGGACGAAGCCGCCGCGGCGCGAGTAGGTGTGGTCCGGCCTGGTCGGGTCGGCGTCGTAGTAGTCGTCGATGTTCCAGCGGCTGGCCGGGACGTCGGTGATGCAGTCGCGGGCGTCGACGATGTTCTGCCAGAACTCACGGGCGTCACGGGCATGCGGGAAGAGACCCGCCATCCCGACAATGGCTATGGGTGTGTCGGCGAGTCGCCGGGGCGGTTCGCTCTCGCGCACGATGGCCCTTTCCTCAACAGGTGGGACGGGACGTCAGGAGGGCAGGCGTCAGTAGGACAGGAGCCCGACCCCGGCGCCGACACCCGCGGGCTCACGGCCGACCGGGGTCATGCCGGTGCGGCGGCCCACGAAGTCGGCCATGGTCTCGGCGAAGTGGCGGTGGCCCTGCGGGTTCGGGTGCAGACCGTCGGCGTCCCACAGGTCCGGGCCGTGCCACTCGGTCGCCGTCCCGATGTCGAGGCACAGCGCGCCGGCCGCCGCGGCGGCCCGGGCCAGGGCCTCGTTCGCGCGGGCGAAACGGTCGCGCAGCAGCGCCCGGAACGGCGCCGGGATGTCCAGGTTCCCGGGGATGTCCGGGTAGGTCGCGGTGAACAGGACGGTGTCCGGGCCGGCGAGGCGGCGCAGGATCGCCCGCAGGTTGCCCGCGAAGCGGTCCGGGTCGTAGTCGCTGACCAGGTCGTTGACGCCGCCGATGAATCCGATCATGGTGGCCTTGTTGACCAGCGCGGCCGGTACCTGCCGGTCGAGGATGTGCCCGGTGGTGGCCTGGTGGGTGCCGAGGTTGCGGTAGCCGCCGGGCGGGATCGCGAACAGGTCGGCGAAACGCGGCACCCAGCCGCCGTACGAGCCGTCGGGACGCAGGTCACCACGGCCCTCGGCGAAGCTGTCGCCGAGGACGACCAGCCGTGCGCGGTTCATCGTCCGCCCCCCTCGGATGCGAGGCCGCCGGGCAGCCGGCCGCTGGTGATCCAGGTCGCGGCGGCGCGCCCGATGACCGCGCTGTCCTTGACCCAGGCGAAGTGGTCCCGGTTCTCGACGCCGGAGGACTCCACGACGTGCCAGCGGGTGAGCTGCGCGGCGGGCATCCGGGAGCACAGGAAGTCGACGTTCGAGGCCGGGCCGAGCCGGTCGTCGTCCAGCGAGATCGCGAGGACGGGCAGGCCCAGCGTGCGCAGCGCGTCGTCGTGCCGGCGGGAGGAGCCGCGCGGCCGGCACCGGCTCGTCCGTGACTGGCGGGCCCAGTCGACCATGACCTGGCCGGACATCGCCCCGCCGATGAGCATGCCGCCGGGCCAGAAGCCGCGCACCCGGGCGACCAGACCGATCGTCTGGATCTTCCAGAACGCCTCGAACCAGTCCCGGCGTGCGAACGCCCGCCAGTAGGGCGTGCCGGTGCCGATCGTGAGGACGCCGGCGACGCTCCCCGGCGCGGACGCCGCGTGGAACAGCGCCAGCTGGCCGCCGAGACTGTGCCCGAACAGGTACAGCGGCGCGTCGGGGAAGCGGGCCCGGATCGTGGCGACCACCGCGGGGACGTCGACCTCGATCAGCTCTCGGTAGCCGAAGTTCGGCTGCTCGCGCAGGCCCGGGGTGCTGTCGCCGTGGCCGCGCTGGTCGCACAGCACCACCGACAGCCCCGCGCCGTGCAGGGCCGTCGCCAGCGGAAAGTAGAACTTCGCCTTCAGCGCCATCGCAGGCAGCAGCGCGACGACGGGGGACGTCCGGTCCTCCTGGGCCAGGATCCGCAGCATCAGCGTGATGCCGTCGCCGACCGGCACCGGCACCTTCTCGGTGGGCACACGCTCCCCGGCGCGTCTGCCCCCGGTGACCGGCGCCGCCGCTGTCGTCGGTGTGGACGTCGTGGCCTTCGTCGACTCGGTCGTGGCCATGGTCAGTCCCCGGCGATCGCGCAGGCGTAGTCGAAGTGGAACCGGGCCACGACGACGTCCGCGTCGTCGTACAGCACGGCGCGCACGTCGAGATCGAACCGCTCCGGCCCGGTGCCGGCGCGGACGCGGCGGGTCTCCCGTTCGTCCACCAGGCCCACCGCGCGGATCCGGCCGCGGGCCGGCCGGCGGAACGCCGAGCGCGCATCGCGGACGACGAGGCTCTCGAACCGGCTCAGCCGCGCCGCGAGCGCGCCCGCCACCGCCGCGGCCCCGGCGAGGTCGGCGGCGAGGAACAGCGCACCGGCGTGGACGGTGCCGAGCTGGTTGGTCAGGTCGGCCCGGTCCGGGATCTCCACGACGGAGCGCTCGGCGTCGATCTCGGTGATGTCGATGCCGACGAACCGCCGGAACGGCACGATCGCGTTGGCGATCTCCCGGATCCGGTCGAAGTCCGGCGCGGACGTGTCGGCCGTCGCCTGGTCGAAGATCGCGAACGGCCCGGCCGCGCCGCGAGCGGTCTCGCCCGGGCCGGCCGGCGGGGCGCCGGCCTGCCGCGGCGGCGTGGCTGGTGCGGACGTCGATGTCATCTGCTCTCCAGGACGGGCGTGGGGGCGGTGGACGCC